>DASSBO010000327.1:0-15785 GCA_035698655.1 Streptomyces sp. | reverse complement strand
GTGACGCGGTGCTGCTGCCGGGCCTGGCGGTGGACGGGCACGGGATGCGGCTGGGCCGCGGCGGCGGCAGTTACGACCGGGTGCTGGCCCGGCTGGCGGCGGCGGGGGCGGATCCGGCGCTGGTGGTGCTGCTGTACGAGGGCGAGGTGCCGGCCGAGGTGCCCGTCGAGCCGCACGACCGTCCGGTGGCCGTGGCCGTCACGCCGTCCGCCGTGCACCGCTTCGGGGCGGCGGGCGACGGCGGCTGACCGGCCGCCGTCACCTGCACAGCGGTGCGGTGCTACGGCGAGAGGGTCATCTTGTGTTCGGTGGCCTTCTCGACCGCCTTCTCGCCGAACGCCCAGGGCAGTTGCTCGCCCTTGACCCACAGCTCGGTCTGGTCGGTGTAGTGCGGGCTGTAGGCGTGTCCGGAGGCGCCGGTGAGGTTGATCCAGGTCGAGTCGTCGAAGTCGTCGAGGTCGACGACCATCCGCATCGAGGGCACCCAGATCACGTCGTAGCCGCCGGCCGCGTTCCAGCCGGTGGCGTCGACGGCCGCCTCGCCGCCGCCCAGGTTCCACGGGCCGCGGTTGAGCAGGTGCTGGAGCCAGCCGGGCCCGTCGACGCCGAGCGTCTCGTTCTTCAGCGTCAGCCGGTGCAGGCGGCCCCAGCTCCAGGTGTCGATGTCCTTGCCGAGCTTCGCCGTGAGCTCCCAGCGGGCGTCCTTCAGGGCGTGGGCGAGGAGTTCGTCGCGGGTCTCGTCGCCGTGCAGGTCGCGGCGGGTGGGGCGGGAGGACCACCAGTGGTTGTGCGGGTCCTTGATGATGTTGCGCACCACCTCGAACCAGCGGTCGCCGCCGTCGGGCTGTGCGGACTCGGGATCGCGCTGCCCGCACTCGCGGACCAGGCCGTCGCCGCCGTTCAGGTCGTCGACCGGGCCGGAGTCGTCGACCGGGGGGACCCGCAGGCAGTCGCCCTCGACGCGCAGTTCCTTGGGGAGCTTGTTGCCGAAGGCGAGCTTGAGGACGTTGCGCCAGACGGCGTTGAAGTAGGCGGCGGCCGCGGAGTCCGGGTCCTGGGTGTAGTCCCAGCCGCGCAGCAGGTCCTGCGCCTTGCGGACGTAGGGGTCCTTGACGTCGATCTTGAGCAGGTAGGGCACGAGCAGCTTGGCTATCTCACTGCTGTCGTCCATCTGCATCTCCTGCATGTCCTGCGTGGAGATCTTCCCGTCGTCCTTGATCTTGGCCTGGATGAGGTCGTCGATCCGCTGGCTGCGGGTGCCGTAGGCCCAGTCCTCGGTCAGCAGGTAGGGGTAGTCGCGCTGGTCGATCACGGCCTGGTTGGCGGTGACGATGTAGCCGCGGTCGGGGTTGAGTTCCCAGGGCAGCGCGGACTGCGGGACGTAGCCGGTCCAGCGGGCGTCGGGGTCCCAGCCGGGCGAGGGGTAGCGGCCGTCGAAGCCCTTGCCGCGGATGGGGATCTGCCCGGGCGCCTGGTAGCCGATGTTGCCTTCGGTGTCGGCGTAGATGAGGTTCTGCGAGGGGACGGCGAAGTCGCGGGCGGCCTTGCGGAACTCGTCGAAGTTCTGTGCCTTGTTCAGCTCGAAGACCGAGTCCATGGTGTTGTCGGGTTTCAGCGCCGTCCAGCGCAGGGAGACGGCGTAGCCGTCGCCGCGGTCGGGTGCGGCGGCGTCGACGGGCGCCTCGTCGCCGACCTTGGCGGCCTCCTTGCTGCGGTCGGAGATGACGGGCCCGTTGTTGGTGGACCGGACGGTTATCGTGCGGTCCTTCCCGCCGGCGACCTTGATGGTCTCCTTGCGGGTCTCGAACTCCCTGAGCTCGCCGTCGTAGAGGTACTTCCCGTCCTGCACCTTCTCCAGGTACAGGTCGGTGACGTCGGCGCCCAGGTTCGTCATGCCCCAGGCGATGGACTGGTTGTGGCCGATGACGACGCCGGGCAGCCCGGAGAAGGTGAAGCCGCTGACGTCGAAGGGGCACTCGTCGGTGACCCGGCGGCAGTGCAGGCCCATCTGGTACCAGACGGAGGGCAGGTGCGGCGCCAGGTGCGGGTCGTTGGCGAGCAGCGGCTTGCCGGTGGTGGTGTACCGCCCGGAGACGACCCAGGAGTTGGAGCCGATGCCGCTGCCGGTCGGGCCGAGCAGGGCGGGCACGTCGTCGACGGCGTCCGCGACGGAGCCGAGCTGGGGGGCGGCGTCGGTGTAGACCTGCTGCATGCCCGGGGCGCTCTGCGACGTGGCCCCGTCGTTCTCCTGGGTGAACTCGTGCGTCGACGGGTCGACCGAACCGCTCTGCACGATGGGCTTGTTGCGGTCGTAGGGGTAGGCCGGGTAGAGCTCCTCGATCTCCTGCTTGCTCAGCCGGCTGGTCATCAGGGCGCGGTCGATCTCGTCCTGCATGTTGCCGCGCAGGTCCCAGGCCATCGCCTTGAGCCAGGCCAGCGAGTCGACGGGCGTCCACGGCTCGGGCGTGTAGTCGTACTTGAGGTCGAGGGCCGCGTACTCGAGGGACGCGGCGGCGCCCTTGTGGTCCTTCAGGTAGGCGTTGACGCCGTCGGCGTAGGCCTGCAGGTGCTTCCTGGTGGCGGGGGCGAGCTTCTCGTACTCCTTCTCGGCGACCCGGCGCCAGCCGAGGGTGCGCAGGAACGCGTCGGTCTTCACCTGGCTCTTGCCGAACATCTCCGACAGCCGTCCGGCCGTCAGGTGCCGGCGCACGTCCATCTCCCAGAAGCGGTCCTGCGCGTGCACGTAACCCTGGGCCAGGAACAGGTCGTGCGGGTCGTCCGCGTACAGCTGCGGGATGCCGTGGCCGTCGCGTTTGACGGTGACCGGGCCGTTGAGTGCCTTGACCTTCAGCGAGCCCGTGGTCTGCGGGAACGACGCGTGGACGGTGCTGACGCCCCAGTAGGTGCCGTAACCGACGCCCGCCAGGAGCAGCAGCACGACTCCGATCACGAGGAAACGGGCGCGTCGCGGTGACTTCTTGGCGGGCATCGCTGTCCTTCAGGGCAGGGTGGACCTGGCAGTGCGGGAGCAACTCTAGGCCGCGGGCCGATCGCGGCCTCAAGGGAGTCGTCGCTCCCCGGAATATTCAAGTAATGGTAAATTGTTAGCTACACAAACGAAGTAGTTACTCGCGGGAGGAGCGGCCCCTGACTGTCGACCACCTCAACCAGCTCCTTTTGGTCAGCGCGCTCGTCCTGCTCGTCGCCGTGGCGGCCGTCCGGTTGTCCTCCCGCAGCGGACTGCCCAGCCTCCTGGTCTACCTGGGCATCGGCATCGTCATCGGGCAGGACGGTCTCGGCGTGCAGTTCGACGACGCCGAGCTCACCCAAGTCCTGGGCTACGCCGCGCTGGTGCTGATCCTGGCGGAAGGTGGCCTGGACACCAAATGGGAGGAGATCCGCCGGTCGGTGCCCGCGGCCGCGGTGCTCTCCACGGTCGGTGTCGGCGTCAGCGTGGCGGTCACGGCGACGGCCGCCCACCTCCTCATCGGCCTCAACTGGCAGACCGCCCTGGTGCTGGGCGCCGTCGTCTCCTCCACCGACGCGGCCGCCGTCTTCTCGGTGCTGCGCCGAGTGCCGCTGCCCAAACGCGTGACAGGCGTGCTGGAGGCGGAGTCGGGCTTCAACGACGCCCCTGTGGTCATCCTCGTGGTCGCCTTCTCCGGTCTGCACGGCGGCGCCGGCCCCTGGTACGAGCTGGTGGGCACGATCGTGATGGAGCTGGCGATCGGGCTGGTGGTCGGCCTGCTGGTGGGCAGGGCGGGTGCGTTCGGCCTGAAACGGGTGGCGCTGCCGTCCTCCGGCCTGTACCCCATCGCCGTCCTCGCGCTGTGCGTGCTCGCCTACGCGGGCGGGGCGCTGGCGCACGGCAGCGGCTTCCTCGCCGTCTACGTCGCCGCCGTCATCCTCGGCAACGCGAAGCTGCCGCACCGCCCGGCGGTGCGCGGTTTCGCCGACGGGGTGGCCTGGCTGGCGCAGATCGGCATGTTCGTCCTGCTGGGTCTGCTGGTCACCCCGCACGACCTGGGCGACGACTTCGTCCCGGCGATCATCGTCGGTGCGGCGCTGACGCTGGTGGCCCGGCCGCTGTCGGTGCTGGTGAGCCTGCTGCCCTTCCGGCGGCCGTGGCGGCAGCAGGTGCTGCTGTCGTGGGCCGGCCTGCGGGGTGCGGTGCCGATCGTCCTGGCGACGATCCCGCTGGTGGCGCAGGTCGAGAGCAGCCGCAAGCTGTTCAACATCGTCTTCGTGCTGGTGGCCGTCTTCACCCTCGTGCAGGGGCCGACGCTGCCGTGGGTGGCCCGGCATCTGCGGCTGCGCGAGACCGAGAGCGCCACGGACGTGGAGATCGAGTCCGCGCCGCTGGACCGGCTGCGCGGCCACCTGCTGTCCGTCGCGATCCCGGAGAACTCCCGGATGCACGGCGTGGAGGTCGCCGAGCTGCGGCTGCCGCCGGGCGCGGCCGTCACGCTCGTCGTCCGGGACGGCACCAGCTTCGTGCCGACGCCGCAGACGGTGCTGCGGCGCGGCGACGAACTGCTGGTCGTCAGCACGGACCGGGTCAGGGACGCGGCGGAGCGGCGGCTGAAGGCCGTCGGCCGGGGCGGCAAGCTGGCCGGCTGGCTGGGCGGCGCCGGAAGCTCGGCGTCGGGCGGCCGGGAGCAGGAGTGAGTCCCACGTGACACCCGTGCCCGGTGGACTCTGGGCCGGAAATGCTGCACGATGGAGCGTCGTTAGCACTCCATAGGGAAGAGTGCCAGGAGGAAGACGTGCCGACCTATCAGTACCAGTGCACCGAGTGCGGCGATGGCCTCGAGGTGGTGCAGAAGTTCACCGACGACTCGCTGACCGAGTGCCCGGCCTGCTCAGGACGCCTGAAGAAGGTGTTCTCGGCCGTCGGCATCGTCTTCAAGGGATCCGGCTTCTACCGGAACGACAGCCGCAGCAGCTCGTCCGGCAGCACGTCGTCCTCGAGCAGCGGCTCCTCGTCCGGCTCGTCCTCGGACTCCTCCTCGTCGAGCGGCTCCGACTCCTCGTCGTCGGGCAAGAGCGAGACGAAGAGCAGCGGATCCGACTCCAAGAGCTCCTCGGGCTCCACGACGTCGTCCGCCAAGAGCTCGTCCGGCACCAAGAGCAGCTCCGCCGCCTGAGCCGGGCGACGCACCCCCGCCGCTGTCATGCGCTCGCCCCGTAGGGTGAGCGCATGAGCGAACAGGCGGAGATCGGCGTCATCGGCGGTTCGGGTTTCTACTCCTTCCTGGAGGACGTGACCGAAGTCACCGTCGACACTCCTTACGGGCGTCCCAGCGACGCCCTGTTCCTGGGGGACGTCGCCGGGCGGCGGGTCGCCTTCCTGCCCCGGCACGGCCGCGGGCACCACCTGCCGCCGCACCGCATCAACTACCGCGCCAACCTGTGGGCGCTGCGCTCCGTGGGGGTGCGCCAGATCTTCGGGCCCTGTGCGGTCGGCGGGCTGCGGCCCGAGTACGGACCGGGCACGCTGCTCGTCCCGGACCAGCTGGTGGACCGCACCAAGTCCCGCGCCCAGACCTACTTCGACGGCGAGCCGCGCGCCGACGGCTCCGTGCCCGGCGTCGTCCACCTCACCTTCGCCGACCCGTACTGCGACTCGGGCCGGCAGGCCGCGCTGGCCGCCGCCCGCGGGCAGGGCTGGGAGCCGGTCGACGGCGGCACGCTGTGCGTCGTGGAGGGGCCGCGGTTCTCCACCCGGGCCGAGTCCCGGTGGCACGCCGCGCAGGGCTGGTCGGTCGTCGGCATGACGGGCCACCCGGAAGCGGTCCTCGCCCGCGAGCTGGGCATGTGCTACTCGACGATGGCGCTGGTCACCGACCTGGACGCCGGGGCGGAGACCGGCGAGGGCGTCTCGCACGCCGAGGTGCTGCGCGTCTTCGGCGAGAACGTCGACCGGCTGCGGAAGGTCGTCTTCGACGCGGTGGCGCAGCTGCCCGCGGAGCGTGCCTGCCCGTGCGCGTCGGCGCTGGACGGCATGGAGTTGGGTATCGACCTGCCGTGAGACGGGGAGCGGCCCGGCTGTCCACAACGGGCCGGTAGTCCACAGGCCCAAGCACACTTGGTGACGATCCGTCACAGTGGGGAGCTGACCGTTCGGCTCCTCTCCAGGCGGTGATCCCCGTGTCCACTGTGCTCTTCTCCTCCCCCGCCGGTTCCGCAGGCGACCGGCGCGAGGCCCTGGTCCTCGGGCCCAGGCCGGCGGCGGTGCTTCCCGGCAGGGATGTGCCGGACTTCGGCGTGATCCGGGTGGGCCCGTCCCGGGTCCGGCACCGGCTGCGGGCGGCACTGCGCCGCAGACGCGGGTTGCTGGTCGTGACGGCCGTGCTCTGTGCGGCTCTGGCCGCGCCGGCATGGATGGGGAGCGTCCGCCCGGACGACCCCGCGGCGGCCGCTGCTGTGGACCGGCATCCGCACCCGCGTCCGCGTGCGGAGCACCACCGGGTCCTGGCACCGGTGCGTATCGCCGACGCCGCAACGGTCCGGCTGCTGCGGCCGGGCGACCGGGTCGACGTGATCGCGGCCGCCCGGGACGGCGGCCAGGCCCGGGTGGTCGCCCGCCGTGCCCGCGTGCAGCAGGTTCCGGCTCAGGACGGGCCGCCGGAACGGCGCGGCGCCCTGGTCGTCCTCAAGGTGCCGCGGCCCACGGCCACCCGGCTTGCCGGCGCGGCGGCGGACACCCCGCTGTCGGTGACGCTGTGGTGAGGGTCGGGCCCTGGCTGGACAACGTGGCCGGGGTCGGGCAGCGTGTGCGGCCGTTCGTCGTTCGCGAAAGACCCAGGAAGAAGGCGCAGTCCGTTGAGCGAGTCGAAGGGTGTCCTGACAGGCTTCAAGGAATTCCTGATGCGGGGCAACGTCGTCGAACTGGCCGTCGCCGTCGTGGTCGGGACCGCCTTCAGCAAGATCGTGGACTCGGTGGTCAAGGGCCTGATCAACCCGCTGGTGGGGGCGATCGGCGGCCAGTCGCTGAACGAGTACAGCTGGTGCGTCTCCGGCCCGTGCAAGGTCGACCCGGTCACCGGCGCCATGATCCAGGGCGTGCAGATCAGCTGGGGCGCCGTGGTGGGCGCGGCGATCACGTTTGTGATCACCGCGGCAGTCGTCTACTTCCTGATGATCCTGCCGATGAACCGGTACAAGGAGCGGCAGGCGGCGAAGCAGCCGGCCGAGCCGGCCGCCCCCGCGGCCCCCACCGAGGTGGAACTGCTCGCGGAGATCCGCGACCTGATGGTCGCGCAGCGCGACGGCCGCGACGAGGACGGCGCGGGCATGCTGGCGGCTCAGCGGGACGGTACGGAGACCTCCACGCGCAAGGAGTAACGACCAGGTCGTGAGAGCCGCAGGCGCCGTCACAGGTGGTGCGGCGGCTTCTCGGCGAGGAAGCGGGCCAGGTCGGCCGCCGCGTCGCCGCGGGAGTCGCCGCGTTCGTCGCCCCAGCCGAGGTCCGTGTCGTCCCGGGAGGGACGGCTCAGCGGGTCGTCGAAGTCGAGCGCGGCGGCGGGGTCGGGAATCTCTTCCATGACCTCCAGCTTAGAGGCTCTGCTGCGGCCGGTGCTGGTATGCATGGGCGCCATGGATTCCGTGACGGATGTGCGCGGCCTGCGGGTGGGACACGCCCAGCGGGTGGGAGACGGCCGGCTGACGGGCACGACGGTGGTGCTGGCGCCCGAGGGCGGCGCGGTGGCGGCCGTCGACGTGCGCGGCGGCGGGCCCGGCACCCGGGAGACGGACGCGCTGGAGCCGCGGTCGCTGGTCCAGCGGATCGACGCGGTCGTGCTGACCGGCGGCAGCGCCTACGGGCTGGAGGCCGCCTCGGGCGTCGCGTCCTGGCTGGAGGAACAGGGACGCGGCGTGCAGGTCGGCCCCGACCCGGCGCAGGTGGTCCCGGTCGTGCCGGCGGCCTGCATCTTCGACCTGGGCCGCGGCGGCGACTGGCGGGCCCGGCCGGACGCCGCGCTCGGCCGGGCGGCCGTGCACGCGGCCGCCGCGAGCACGGCGCAGGGCAACGTGGGCACGGCGCAGGGCAACGTGGGCGCGGGCACCGGCGCGGTGACCGGGGGCGTGAAGGGCGGGGTCGGTTCGGCGAGCACGGTGCTGCCCTCGGGCGTCACCGTCGGCGTGCTGGCGGTGGTCAACGCGGTGGGTTCGGTGCTGGATCCGGACACCGGCGTGCTCTACGGCGAGATGTGGCACGGCCGGCCGCAGGTGCCGTCCGCCGACGCGCACGCGGCCGCCGTCCGGCGGCTGGCGGCAGCCCGTGAGGAGTCGCGGCGCCGCTCCCCCGCGGCGGTGCGGCCACCGCTGAACACGACGCTCGCGGTCGTGGCGACGGACGCGGAACTGACCCGCGCGCAGGCGCAGAAACTGGCCGGGACCGCCCACGACGGCCTGGCCCGCGCAGTGCGTCCGGTGCACCTGATGAACGACGGCGACACCGTCTTCGCCCTGGCGACCGGCGGAGTGGCGCTTCCCGGCGGGGACCTGGCCGCGCTCAACGACGTGCTCGCGGCGGGCGCCGACGTGCTGACGCGGGCGGTGGTGCGGGCCGTGCTGGCCGCCGAGTCCGTCGACGGACCCGGCGGCGTCTTCCCGTCCTACCGCGACCTGTACGAGCGCCCGGAGCCGGCCGGCCTCTAGACAAACAGGAGGGGCCCCGGCCCTCGGGGGAAGGGGGCCGGGACCCCGGTATGGGGGCCGCGTCAGGCGGCGGACTCGAAGCCGGTGTCGTGCGCCAGCTTCTTCAGCTCCAGGAGGGCGTGCTTCTCGATCTGCCGGATCCGCTCACGGGTCAGCCCGTGCTGCTTGCCGACCTCGGTCAGTGTGCGCTCACGGCCGTCCTCGATGCCGTAGCGCGCCTTGATGATCGAGGCGGTGCGGTGGTCGAGCCGCCCGATGAGGCCGTCCAGTTCCTCGCGGCGCAGCAGCGTGAGCACCGACTGCTCCGGGGAGTCGGCCGAGGTGTCCTCGAGCAGGTCGCCGAACTGGGTCTCGCCCTCGTCGTCGACGGACATGTTCAGGCTCACCGGGTCACGGGCCCAGTCCAGCACGTCGGTGACGCGCTCCGGCGTGGAGCCCAGCTCGCCCGCGACCTCCGCGGGCTCCGGCTCACGGCCGTGCTCGCGGTTGAACTCGCGCTGCACGCGCCGGATCCGGCCGAGTTCCTCGACCAGGTGGACGGGCAGCCGGATGGTGCGGGACTGGTCCGCGATCGAGCGGGTGATGGCCTGCCGGATCCACCACGTCGCGTACGTGGAGAACTTGAAGCCCTTCTTGTAGTCGAACTTCTCGACCGCGCGCACCAGGCCGGCGTTGCCTTCCTGGATCAGGTCCAGCAGGGGCAGTCCGCTACGCGGGTACCGGCGGGCGACGGCGACGACCAGGCGGAGGTTGGAGCGGATGAAGACGTCCTTGGCGCGCTCGCCCTGGCGGACGATCGTCTCGAGCTCCTCACGGTCCGCGCCGGCGCTGGGCGCGTCCTCGGACGGGCTGTCCTCGAGACCGTCCAGTATCCGCCGGGCGTACACACCGGCCTCGATGTCGAGCGAGAGCTCGACCTCCTTGGCGGCGTCGAGCAGCGGTGTGCGGGCGATCTCGTCGAGGTACATGCCGACCAGGTCGCGGTCCGCGAGGTCACCGCCTGCGGCACGGACACTGCTTGCCGTGTCAGTGGCACCGGTCTTGGTGGCCTGACGACGGGCGACGGCACGGGTTGCCATGCGTGCTCCCTTGCGTGATGTACGGACTGGTCGGTGGCTTCAGCAGGACACTCTCGCGAGTGCCCGCATCCGAAGGAAACAACGAGGGGAATCCGGACAGAATTCCCACAAGGGGCCATCACTTTTCGGGACGTGCAGTACCCTGTGCGGCCGCCCGGCGCGAGGAGCGGTGACGCAGCGCGCCGAGGCACTGGTCAACGCGCCGCGCGCAGCCCACGCGCAGCCCCGCGGCGGCCCGACGTGACATGCGACACAGGCGCCCACGAAATATCCGGGGAGCACGTCCCCGTTTACGACGGTGTCCGCATCGCACGGCACGGAAGGAGCGTGGCCCCATGACCCCGGCAACCGGTACCCGGCTGCGCGCCGACGCGCAGCGCAACCGCGAGCGGATCATCGACGCCGCCCGGGAGGCGCTCGTCCAGGACGGCCCGGACGCCGCCCTCGACGACATCGCCCGCAGCGCCTGCGTCGGCAACGCGACGCTCTACCGGCACTTCCCCGACCGGGACGCCCTGATCCGTCAGGTGGTCCTGGCCGTGATGGACCGCGTCGCGGCCCACGGGGAGGCGCTGCTCACCGACGAGCCGGACGCCTTCGAGGCGCTGCGGCACTTCGTGTTCGCGGCGGCCGACGAACGCGTCGGCGCGCTGTGCCCCATGCTCACCGACCACATCGACCCCGGCGACCCCGACGTCCACGCCGCGCAGCAACGCCTCCACGAAGTGACCGGCACGACGCTGGAGCGGGCGCGGCGCTCCGGGCAGCTGCGCGACGACGTCGAACAGGGGGACCTGCTCGTCGCGCTCAGCCAGCTCACCCGTCCGCTGCCGGGCACCGGCTGTGCGGAGATGCGCCGCTACAGCCACCGCCACCTGCTGATCTTCCTCGACGGGCTGCGCGCCCCCGCCGGAAGCCCACTGACCGGGCGCGCGCCGACTTTCGACGACCTAAGAGGCCTTGTGGACAGGGAACGCGGATGAAGGAGCATGTCGAGGGCCGAGCCTGGGCGTGCAGCGTGAGGAGAGCGCAGCGGCGCTGCGTGCGACGAGCGATGTGCGTCCAGGCGACAGCCATCGGCAGGCGACGCCGCGGGCTCTGTCCACAAGGCCTCTAAGGAACGCGACGCCAGGCAGCGAGGCCTGAGCCGACTCCGTTCCGTTTCGACGTTCTTTTCTCTTCTCAACCGTGAGGCTGCCTCCGTCATGCCCGAAACACCACAGATATCCGGATCCGCTGATCCGCGGCGCTGGAAGGCGCTGGCCTTCATCGCCCTCGCCCAGCTGATGGTCGTCCTCGACGCGACCATCGTGAACATCGCCCTCCCCTCCGCCCAGCGCGACCTGGGAATCTCCACCGCTGACCGGCAGTGGGTCATCACGGCCTACGCGCTCGCCTTCGGCGGGCTGCTGCTCTTCGGCGGCCGTATCGCCGACCTGTGGGGCCGCAAGCGGACCTTCGTCACCGGCCTCGTCGGCTTCGCCGTCGCCTCGGCGCTGGGCGGCGCCGCCGCGAACCCGGCCGTCCTCTTCGGCGCCCGCGCCCTCCAGGGCGCCTTCGGGGCCCTGCTCGCCCCGGCCGCACTGTCCCTGCTCGCCGTGATGTTCGCCGACGGCAAGGAACGCGCCAAGGCGTTCGGCATCTACGGCGCCATCGCCGGCGGCGGCGGTGCCCTGGGCCTGATCCTCGGCGGCCTGCTCACCGAGTACCTCGACTGGCGCTGGACGTTCTACGTCAACATCCCGTTCGCCGTGATCGCCGTGCTCGGCGCACTCGCCGTCATCCACGAACCGGCCCGCGCCCGCAACCGTTCCGCCCTCGACATCCCCGGCGTCCTGCTGGCCACCCTCGGCCTCGTCTCGCTCGTCTACGGCTTCACCCACGCCGAGACCGACGGCTGGACCGACGCCGTCACCGTCGGCCTGTTCGTCGCCTCCGCCGTGCTGCTCGCCGCCTTCGTCGCCGTCGAGTCCCGGGTGCGGTCGCCGCTGCTGCCGCTGCGCGTCGTCCTGGACCGCAACCGCGGCGGCGTCTACCTCTCGCTCGGACTCGCCGTCATCGCGATGTTCGGCCTGTTCCTGTTCCTGACGTACTACCTGCAGATCATCAAGGGCTACTCGCCGGTGCGCACCGGCGTCGCGTTCCTGCCGATGATCGCGGGCATGATCACCGGCTCGACGCAGATCGGCGCCCGGCTGATGACCCGCATCCCGCCGCGGCTGCTGCTCGGCCCCGGCTTCCTGCTGGCCGCCGTCGGCATGCTGCTGCTCAGCCGGCTGCAGGTCGACAGCTCCTACGCGTCGCTGATCCTGCCCGCGGAGATCATGCTCGGCCTCGGCCTGGGCACCGCGTTCATGCCGGCCATGTCCCTGGCCACCCTCGGGGTCAAGCCGCAGGACGCCGGCGTGGCCTCGGCCATGGTCAACACCTCGCAGCAGGTCGGCGGCGCGATCGGCACCGCCCTGCTCAACACGATCGCCGCGAGCGCCACCACCGCCTACCTCGCCGAACACGCCGCGCAGGCGCAGGTCTCGGCGAAGGCCGGAAAGCTCGTGCAGTACCAGGGCATGGTCGACGGCTACACCACCGCCATCGGCTGGGCGGTCGGCATCCTGCTCGTCGCCTCGGCCCTGGCCTTCACGCTGGTGACCACCCGCGGCCAGGGCGGCGGCCCCCGTGCCGTCGCCGGCGGCTCCGCCCGCACCACCGAGGCGGAGGAGGAGCCCGTCCTGGCCGCCATGCACTGAACGGCGCCCCGGCCGAACCGCGTGAGACCCGCCGTCCCCGCCGGACGGCGGGTCTCGCGCGGTTGCTGAGGCACGATGGGGGCGACGGTGCGGACGGTGCGGCGGAAGGGGAACGACGTGGCAGCAGAACGGATGGTCGTCGTCGGCGGCAACGCGGCGGGCATGTCCGCCGCCTCGCAGGCACGGCGGCTGCGGAGCCCGGACGAGCTGGAGATCGTCGCCCTCGAACGCGGCGCCTTCGCGTCCTACTCCGCCTGCGGCATCCCCTACTGGGCCGGCGGCGACGTCACCGACCGCGACGACCTGATCGCCCGGTCCCCGCAGGAACACCGCAAGCGTGACATCGACCTGCGCATGCACACCGAGGTCACCGAACTCGACCTGGACGGGCAGCGGGTGCGCACCCGTGAGGCCGGCGGCTCCGGCGGCGGCACCGAACGCTGGCTCGGCTTCGACAAGCTGGTCCTGGCCACCGGTGCCCGGCCGCTGCGCCCGCCGCTGCCCGGCATCGACGCGCCCGGCGTGCACGGTGTGCAGTCCCTCGACGACGGTCAGGCGCTGCTGGACGCACTCGGCTCCGCCGAACGGGACGGCAGCGGCAGCGAGTCGTCGCTGCGCGCGGTCGTCGTGGGCGCCGGCTACATCGGCGTGGAGATGGCCGAGGCGCTGGTGCGCCGCGGCTACCACGTCACCGTGCTGGACCGGGCCGAAGAGCCGATGACCACGCTGGACCCGGACATGGGTGTCCTGGTCCGGGACGCGATGACCGGCATGGGCATCCAGACGGTCACCGGCGCGGCCGTCACCGAAATCCGCACCGGCGACGACGGCCGGGCCCGCGCGGTGCGCACCGAGAACGAGGAGTACCCGGCGGACCTGGTCGTCCTCGGCCTCGGCGTGCGGCCCGAGACGAGCCTGGCCCGGGACGCCGGGCTGCCGCTGGGCGAGTCCGGCGGGCTGCTGACCGACCTGGCCATGCGGGTGCGCGGCCGGCAGAACATCTGGGCGGGCGGCGACTGCGTCGAGGTCCTCGACCTCGTCTCCGGCCGGACCCGGCACATCGCGCTGGGCACCCACGCCAACAAGCACGGTCAGATCATCGGACGGAACGCGGGCGGCGGTTACGCCACGTTCCCCGGCGTGGTCGGCACCGCCGTCAGCAAGGTGTGCGACCTGGAGATCGCCCGCACCGGCCTGCTGGAGAGTCAGGCGGCCGAGGTGGGCCTGCGGTTCGTGACCGTGAACGTGGAAGCCACCTCCCGCGCCGGGTACTTCCCCGGCGCGGAGAAGATGCGGGTCAAGATGCTCGCCGAACGGCGCACCGGCCGGCTGCTGGGCGTGCAGATCGTCGGCCGCGAAGGCGCCGGCAAACGGGTCGACGTGCCCGCCACCGCACTGACCGCCGGGATGACCGTCGAGCAGATGACGGCCCTTGACCTGGGCTACGCCCCGCCGTTCTCCCCCGTCTGGGACCCGGTCCTGGTGGCCGCACGCAAGGCCGCCTCCGCGGTACGTGCGGCCGCGCGCGACGGCGACTGACGCCCCCGGACGTCAGTTCGCGGGAAGCCGGCGCTGCCAGAAGTGCCGGCGCGGCGGATGGACGGCCCGGCCCAGACGGCGGCCGAGCAGCAGGTAACCGAGCAGCGCGCCGGAGGCGTTGAGGATGACGTCGTCGATGTCGAAGGCCCGGCCGGTGATCAGCGCGCCCTGCACCAGTTCGACGAGCAGCATCACCGCGGCGGTCACCAGGGTGACGCGCAGCAGGCCGCGCGCCGCCGGGACGAGCACCGGAAGCAGCAGCCCGAAGGGCACGCCGAGCACGATGTTCCCGCCCAACTGCTTGACGGTGTCCACGAACGCGGGCTGCTGCAGGTAGGTGCGGATCGAGTCGCCGGGCCGCAGGTTGGTGTGGGTGAGCTGCTCGGAGGCCTGCGAGGGCTCCAGCGTCAGGTGCGACAGCACGACAGCGAAGCCGACCATGGCCGCGAACGCCACCAGCATCGCCAGTGCCCGCACGAACGGGTGCGGCGCCCGCCGCTCCGCCGTGCCAACGGACGCCGGCTTGTCGCCCTTCCGCGTACGCACCACCAGGCCCCTTTCCTCATCAGGCTCCTGACGCGTCTGACGGGTCCGCATACCCCCGGCGGAGCGAACCATTCCGCGGCCCGGACGCGGGCGCGGGCGGCGCCACTGGACTGGACCTCTAAAGTGCCGCGCGGCATCTGGCCCTGCCGTGCTCCGCACTGTCACGATGTGGCCGCTTCGAGCGCCGAGACGAGGGAGTGCCACCGATGGATCAGACCACCACCCGCAGACAGGCCCTCGCCGGAGCGGCAGGCGTCGCCGCGGCGCTGAGCCTCGCCGGCACCGCGGCCGCCTCGCCCGAGCAGTCGCGCGCCGACGAGCGCAAGGCCCGCGAGACGGCTGCCCGGATGTCCCTGGAGGAGAAGCTCGGCCAGCTCTTCGTCGTCGAGGTCTACGGGCAGAGCGCCGACACCGTGCACCCGCGCAACCGCGAGCTGTACGGGGTCGACACCCCGGCCGAGGTCATCGCCAAGTACCGGCCGGGCGCCGTCATCTACTTCGACGCACGCCGCGGCCCCGACAACGTGCGCAACCCCCGGCAGATCGCTCAGCTGTCGAACGGCCTGCAGCGCGCGAGCCGCATCCCGCTGATCATCTCCGTGGACCAGGAGGGCGGCTCCGTCGTCTACCGGCTGGTCGAGCCGGCCACGCAGCTGCCCGGCAACATGGCGCTGGGCGCCGCCCGTTCGACGGCCGACACCTTCGCCTCGGCCCGCGTCATCGGCATCGAGCTCGCCGCCGTCGGCATCAACCAGAACTACGCCCCGGTCTCCGACGTCAACATCAACCCGGCCAACCCGGTCATCGGCGTCCGCTCCTTCGGCGCCGACCCGCAGCTGTGTGCGCGGATGGTCGGCGAGGCGGTGCGCGGCTACCACCGCGGGGACGTCGCCAGCGCCGCCAAGCACTTCCCGGGGCACGGCGACACCGACACCGACTCGCACACCGGGCTGCCCGTCATCACCCACAGCCGGGCCGAGCTGGACCGCATCGACCTCCCGCCGTTCCGTGAGGCGATCAAGCGCGGCGTGGACACCATCATGACCGCGCACATCGTGGTGCCCGCGCTCGACGCGACGGGCGTGCCCGCCACCATGTCGCGCCCGATCATCACCGGGCTGCTGCGCGAGGAACTCGGCTTCGACGGCCTCATCGTCACCGACGCCCTCGACATGCGCGGCGCCTCCGAGGACTTCCCGCCGGACGTGGC
>DASSBO010000326.1:0-9831 GCA_035698655.1 Streptomyces sp. | reverse complement strand
GGGGAGTACCCGGAACTCGCGGAGCGCTTCCGTGTCCCCCTCGTCGTGACGGGCTTCGAGCCGCTGGACATCCTCGAAGGCGTGCGCCGCACCGTCCACCAGCTGGAGAAGGGCGAGCACACCGTCGACAACGCCTACGCGCGCGCCGTACGCGCCGAGGGAAACCCGGCCGCGCGCGCCATGCTCGACGACGTCTTCGAGGTCACCGACCGCGCCTGGCGCGGCATCGGTGTCATCCCCGACAGCGGCTGGCGGCTCTCCGAGCGGTACCGCGACTACGACGCCGAAGACCGCTTCGACGCGGCCGGCATCCGCACGAAGGAGCCCGCCGAGTGCCGCAGCGGCGAGGTGCTGCAGGGCCTGCTCAAGCCGCACGAGTGCGCCGCCTTCGGCACGCTGTGCACCCCTCGCACCCCGCTGGGCGCCACCATGGTCTCCTCCGAGGGCGCCTGCGCCGCCTACTACCTCTACCGCCGGCTCGAGCCCGCGACCGCGCCGAAGGAGACGACGACCGTTGTCTGAGCTGACCCGACTCCCGCAGCAGGCACCGGACTTCTCCGGCTGGACCTGCCCCGCACCGCTGCGCGACCAGCCGCGGATCGTGATGGGCCACGGAGGCGGCGGCACTCTGTCCGGCGAACTGATCCGCCACGTCTTCGCACCCGCCTTCGGCGGCCCCGCCCTGGACGCCCTGCCCGACTCCGCCGTCCTCACCCTCGGCGGCGCCCGGCTGGCCTTCTCCACCGACTCCTTCGTGGTGCGCCCGCTGTTCTTTCCCGGCGGCAGCATCGGCGACCTCGCCGTCAACGGCACCGTCAACGACCTGGCGATGAGCGGCGCCCGCGCCGCCTACCTCTCCTGCGGCTTCATCCTCGAGGAGGGCGTCGAGACGGAACTGCTCGGACGCGTCGCCGACGCGCTGGGATCGGCAGCGCGCACCGCGGGCGTGCAGGTGGCCACCGGCGACACCAAGGTCGTCGAGTCCGGGCACGGCGACGGGATCTACATCAACACCGCCGGCATCGGACTGGTGCCCGACGGCGTCGACATCCGCCCCACGCGCGCCGAACCCGGGGACGTGATCATCGTCAGCGGCGCCATCGGGGAACACGGCGTGGCCGTGCTCAGCAAGCGCGAGGGCCTGGAGTTCGGCACCGGCGTGCGCAGCGACTGCGCGCCGCTCGGCGGCCTGGTGGAGGCCATGCTCGCCGTCACCCCCGACCTGCACGTACTGCGCGACCCCACCCGCGGCGGCCTCGCGGCGGCACTCAACGAGATCGCGGAGTCCGCCGGCGTCGGCGTCAGCGTGCAGGAGAGCACGGTGCCCGTCCCCGAGGAGGTCGCGAACGCCTGCTCGATGCTGGGCCTGGACCCCTGGTACGTCGCCAACGAGGGCAAGCTGGTCGCCTTCGTGCCCCGCGCGCAGGCCGACGCGGTCCTCGAGGCGATGCGCGCCCACCCGCTGGGCGCCGCCGCGGCCGTCGTCGGCGAATGCGTCGAGGAACACCCGGGGATGGTCGTCGCACGCACCGGGCTCGGCGGCACCCGTGTCGTCGACCTGCCACTGGGCGAACAACTGCCCCGCATCTGCTGACCGCCCGTCGGCAACGTCCTATGGTGAACAGATGCCGAACCCGTCCGCGGGCGCGAACCCGCTCGAGCAGTGCACCGAGGAGGAACTGCGGCGCCGCGGCGGGCTGAAGTGGAACACCCACCCGCCGGACGTGCTGCCGCTGTGGGTCGCCGAGATGGACGTCCCGCTCGCCGACTGCGTGACCGCCGCGCTGCGGCAGGCCGTCGAGCGGGGCGACACCGGTTACCCCGGCGACGCCGAGGACTACGCGGCGGCCATGGCCGGCTTCGCCCGGGACCGCTGGGGCTGGTCGCCGCCCGCCGGACGGGCGACAGCCGTGCCCGACGTCATGCGCGGGATCGTCGCCGTGCTGGAGGCGGTCACCGCACCCGGTGACGCCGTCGTCGTCAGCCCGCCCGTCTACCCGCCCTTCGCCCGCTTCGCCGCGCTCGCCGGGCGCCGTGTGGTGGCCGCGCCGCTCGGCCCGGCGCACCGGCTGGACACCCGCGCGCTCGAGGAGGCCTTCGCCGAGGCCACCCGGGACGGGCGGCCTGCCGTGTACCTGCTGTGCAACCCGCACAACCCGACGGGCACGGTCCACACGGCCGCCGAACTCACCGAACTGGCCGCTCTCGCCCGCGCCCACCGGGTACGCGTCGTCGCCGACGAGATCCACGCGCCGCTCGTGCTGCCCGGCGCACGGCACGTCCCCTACCTGTCCCTGCCCGGCACCGAAGGGGACTTCGCCCTGCTGTCCGCCGCGAAGGCGTGGAACGTCTCCGGGCTCGGCGCGGCCCTCCTGGTGCGCGGCGCGCAGTGCGCGGACCTGCCGCCCGAGGCGGCGCACGGCACCGGGCGGCTCGGCGTCCTCGCCCAGACCGCGGCGCTGCGCACCGGCGGCGACTGGCTGGACGCCCTCCTGCGCGGCCTGGACGCCAACCGCCGGCTGCTCACCGAACTGGTGGCCGACCGGCTGCCCGCCGTGCGGTACCGCACGGCGGAGGGGACGTACCTGGCCTGGCTGGACTTCCGGCAGACCGGCCTGGGCGACGACCCGGCCGCCGTCCTCCTCGACCGGGCGCGGACCGCCCTCACCTCCGGCGCCGCCTTCGGCACCGGCGGCGCCGGACACGCCCGGCTCAACTTCGCCGCATCCGCACAGACCCTCACCCGGGCGGTCGAGGCGATGGCCCGCGTCACCGGGTCAGCCTGAGGCCGCCTCGTCACCGTCGCGGACGCCGGTGCCCGGCGGACCCGGCGGCGGCTTGGGCGGGGCCGGATCGGGCCCCGGGCCCGGCGGCGGCTTCGGCGGCACCGGGTCCGTCGGCTGCGGCGACGGGTCGGGCGGCACCGGATCGGGTGGCTGCGGCGACGGCGCGGGTCCCGGCGCCGGGCCGGGCTCGGGGCCGCCGGGCTGCGGCGGGGGAGTCGGTGCGGGAGGCACCGGGTCGGGAGGCGGACCGGTCATCACGGCACTCCTCACTCCTCGTCTCGCGGACAGTCACCGCCCGGGTGCCCGCTGCCGGGCCACTGACAACATGCCGGGCCAAGAGCTCACGAGGCGTGGCGCACCGGCTTCACCGACAGCAGCCCTACCCCGGAGTTCCCGCAGCCCGTGAACTGCGAACGGGACAGGAACAGCGCCTGCGTCTGGTTCGGCGGGTACACGCGCAGGCCTTTCGCGGGGGCCGGCTCGCAGCGCTCCTGCGGATAGTTCTCCGCCCTCGTCACCCGCAGGTCCGCGCGTGCGCTGTCTCCGGGCGCGAGCAGGACGGCGTCCCCGCCGCTGCCGGTGCGGGAGGCCGCCGCACCGATCTGCTCACCGCCCGTGCCGACCAGCGAGACGCCGGGGAAGCCGCGCATCGAGCACGCGTGCGGTCCGGTGTTGGTGAACAGCAGCGGCACGTGCACCGAGCCCGCCGCCGCGTCGCCGCGGCCCGCGGTCAGCGTCAACTGACCGGTGGTGCAGCCGGAGACGGCCGTCCTGTGCGTGTGCGCCGGCGGGGGAGGGGCGGCCGGGGGGGTGGTCGCCGGCGGGCTCGCCGGCTGCTCGGAACCGTGCGGGGAAGCCGGGGGTCCTGCCGTGGTGCGGCCCGGCGCCGGGGCGGACGGCTCCGGGCTCTGCTCCGCCTTGGGCGCGGCGGTCCGGCCGGTCGGATGCGGGGCGTCGGCCACGTCCCGGGTGCGCACCACGTCGCTGCCGGACTGCGCCGAGTAGGTGCCCAGCACTACGGCCGCGGCGCAGCACGCGGCGGCCGCGGCCAGGGCGAGTCCCCGGCGCCGTCGGCGGCCGGCCGCGCGGCGGCGCAGCGTCTCGTACGCGCCCGCGGGCGGCTCGAGCCGGTGCGGCGGCGGACGGAAGACCTCGGCCACCTCCGAGGGCACGTCCTCGCCTCGCTGCCCGTCTGGCTCATGTGGTGACTTCATGGAGTTCCCTCAGTGAGGCCCGCAGCCTCTCGCGGGCTTTGTACAGATCGCTCTTGACCGTTCCGGGACGGCGGCGAAGCGTCCGCGCGATCTCGGCCACGGGCAGATCGGCGTAGTAGCGCAGCAGCACCGGCACCCGCAGCCGCTCCGGGAGTGCCTCCACCAGGTCGCGGATCTCGGTGCCCTGATCCGCGGGCGGCACGTCCTGGACCGGCGCGGAACCGAGCCGCTGCACGGCCCGGCGCTCGCGGTCCCGGCTGCGCCAGTGGTTCTTGACGATGTTCGCGGCCGACGTGTACAGGTACGGCCGCGGCTCCTCGACCGACGACCACCGCGACCACAGCCGGGTGAACGCCTCCGAGGCGATCTCGTGCGCGACCGCGTCGCTGTCCACCAGACCGCGGCACCAGCCGGCCAGCCGCGGGTAGAAGGTCTCGAAGAGTTCGGCGGCCTCTGCGTCACCGCTCACACAGTGTCCCTCGCGTCGTCCGACGTGCTGACGGCGCACGTCTCCGGCGTGCCCCGGCGCTGCCGGCGCCGGGGCACGCGGCCCCCCACCCGGCTGGCTCCCGGTGGTCGGCCGGTCACGCAGCGGGGTGTCCGTGCCCATACCCGTAGGACACCGCGACGCGGCGACGGGTTGTCACGAAAGAGTAAAATCAGTGCAGGTGAGTCACTGCCAGTGCAGGACCGGCTCGGGACGGGCCAGGTGCACCGCCGTCTCCAGCAGCATCGCGTGGACGAACGCCTGCGGCATGTTGCCCCGCAACTGGCGCTGGTGCACGTCGTACTCCTCGGAGAACAACGCCGGCGGTCCGCAGGCCGCCCGCGCCCGCTCGAACCAGCGGACGGCGCCGACCCGGTCGCCGCCGGCGAGCTCGGCCATCGCCATCATGTGGCTGCACAGCAGGAACGCGCCTTCCTCCTCGCCCAGTTCGGCGCCGCTGTGCCGGAAGCGGTAGACGTAGCCGTCGTCGGTGAGCCGTTCGGTGATCTCCTGCCGGGTCCGCGCGGCGCTGGGGTCCCCCTCGGGCAGCGCCCCGCGTACGAACGCCATCAGCAGCGCGGCGTCGACGCCCTCGTCGTCCTCGGCCCGCTGCCAGTACCCGTCGCGGTGCAGACAGCGACTGCGCGCCTCGTCACCGATGGTCCGCGCCAGTGCCCGGCAGTTCTCGGCGTCCACCCCGGGCACGGACCGTGCCGCCGCCTTCAGGCCCGCCACCGCGCTGAGCCGGGAGTGCGTCCACCAGCGCTCCTCCAGCTCCCAGATGCCGGCGTCCTTCGCACGCCAGTTGTCACCGATCGCCTCGACCGCCACCGCGGCGGCCCGCCGGCCGTCCTCGTCCAGCCGGTCCAGGCGGGCCGCGGCGGAGAACAGCTCCAGCGCCTCGCCGTAGGCATCCAGCTGGAACTGGGTGGCGGCGTTGTTGCCCACCTTGTCGCCGCCGCCCGGATATCCGCTCAGCCGCAGCCGCTGCTCCGGCGGCGCGGACGAACCGTCCGTGCGGTAGACGGCCTTCAACTCCGGGCCGTGTTCGAGGATGCGCTCGGCCACGAACCGCACGGAGCCGTCCAGCAGCGGGTGCGGGCCGTGCGCGGCCACCGCCAGCCCGGCGTAGCACTGGTCGCGGATCCAGGTGAACCGGTAGTCGAAGTTGCGGCCTGCGTTGGCCCGTTCCGGCAGCGAGGTGGTGGCGGCCGCCACCATCCCGCCGGTCGAGGTCGTCATGCCCTGCAGCACGGCGTACGCCTGCCGTGCGTCACGCGGCGCCGCCAGGCCCTGGCAGTCCGGGACCCGGCGGCGCCACTCCTGCTCGGTGGCGTGCCACAGCGCGTCCGGGTCGAGGACGTCGGTGCACTCATGGTCGGAGATCTCGAGCACGAGATCGTGGTGTGCCCCTTCGGGAAGCACCAGCCGGCGGCGCACCCCGCCCTCCGGGTGCGGCTCCGGGCGGTCCATGCCGGTCAGCCGCAGGTGGTGGCCGCCCGCCCGGGCGTGCCAGACACCCGACTCGGTGCGGCCGCCGCTCATGGTGTGTGCCCCGAAGCCGGGGCGGGCGTCCATCAGCACGCTCACCCGGGCCTCACCGCGGACCGCCCGGATCCTGCGCAGCAGCACCAGGCGGTCCGGGGAAGCCGGCATCGCCAGTGCCTCGCGGCACTCGACGATGCTGTCGACCTGCGTCCACCGGCTCACCCGGATGAGGGTGCCGTCCTCGTAACTGCCGCCCCACACGCGCCAGTCGTCCTCCGGGCAGACGCGGAAGCCTCCGGGGCCGCCGATCAGCTGGGAGAAGACCGCGTCACTGTCCCAGCGCGGAGCGCACAGCCACACCACCGTGCCGTCCGGATCGATGAGCGCGCCCCGCTCCCCGTCGGCGACGAAGCCGTAGCTGCGCAGCACCCACGGCTTGGCGTGCAGGGGCGACAGATACGGCTTCGGCACCTCGGGCATGGTCAGCTCTCGTCGCGGCCGGGCAGGCGCTCGGTGAACTCCGCCAGCTTCTGCTTCACACCGCGGCGGGCGATGCCCGTCTTCTCCGGGTCGTGCAGCAGGCCCTTCGCACCCTTCTGCGCCAGTTCCTTCTTCGTGCTCGGCGGGATCGGGGCGATCTCCGGATCGACCTTGAACTCCAGCACGACCGGCCGGTCGCTGGCCAGCGCCTCGTCCCAGGCGGCGCCCACCTTCTTCGGCTTGTCGCAGTAGATGCCCTTCAGACCGAGCAACTCGGCGTACTGCGCGTAGGGCACGTCCGGAATGTACTGCGAGCCCTCGTACTTCGGGTCGCCGGCCATCGCCCGCTGTTCCCAGGTGACCTGGTTGAGGTCCTGGTTGTTGAAGACGCAGAAGATCAGCGGCGGCGAGCCGGCCATCCGCTTCGAGTAGCGCATGACCGTGATCATCTCGTTCATGCCGTTCATCTGGAACGCGCCGTCGCCGACGAAGGCGATCACCGGGCGGTCCGGATAGGCGAACCGGGCCGCGATCGCGTAGGGGACCCCGGGACCCATGGTCGCCAGCGTGCCGGACAGCGACGCCTGCATGCCCTCACGCAGCTTCAGGTGCCGCGCCCACCAGTTGGTCCCCGAGCCGGAGTCCGCGCTCACCAGGGCACGGTCCGGGATCCGCTCGGACAGCTCGGCGGCCACCGACTGCGGGTTGATCTTCCCGCCGAAGTTCTCGCTCGCCCGCTTGGCGGTGATGCGGTCCC
This sequence comes from Streptomyces sp., assembly GCA_035698655.1. Taxonomy (GTDB): domain Bacteria; phylum Actinomycetota; class Actinomycetes; order Streptomycetales; family Streptomycetaceae; genus Streptomyces. The sequence goes on along the minus strand of DASSBO010000326.1, from coordinate 2,619 downwards.
ACGCCTTGACGCTCTTGACGATCTCCTCGCGCCAGCCGCGGTCCTCCTTGCGGTGCAGCAGCGGGATCAGCGCCTTGAGTGTCTCCTTCGCGTCACCCACCAGGTGCGCGTCCATCGGGTAGCGGATGCCGATCATCCGGCCGTCGATGTCGATCTCCACGCCGCGGCAACTGCCCTCCTCCGGCAGCCACTCGGCATACGGGAAGCTGGTCCCGACCATGAGCAGCGTGTCGCACTTCCGCATCATCTCGTCGCTGGCCGTGCTGCCCAGCAGACCGATCGGGCCGGTGACGTAGGGCAGGTCGTCGGGCAGCACCTCGCGGCCCAGCAGCGCCTTCGCCACCCCCGCCCCGAGCAGCTCGGCGACCTCCTTGACCTCCTCGGCGGCGTTCGCGGCTCCCTGCCCGACGAGCATGGCGACCTTGCCGCCCTCGTTGAGCACGTCCGCGGCGCGACGCAGTTCGTCCTCGTCCGGCAGCATCCGCGGCTGGCTCCAGCCCACGCTGGAGAACACCGAACCGTGCGACCGCGGCGGCGAGGGCATGGCCTCCGACTCCTGGATGTCCTCCGGGATGATCACGGTCGCCACGCTGCGTGTGGTCAGCGCCGTCTTGAACGCCCGGTCGATGACATGCCTCGCCTGGCCCGGGTGCACCACCATCTGGCAGAACTCCGAGACGTCGGCGAAGAGGTTCTCCAGCGAGACCTCCTGCTGGTAGTGCGTGCCCAGACACAGCCGCTTCTGCTGGCCGATGACCGCCACCACCGGCTGGTGGTCCAGCTTCGCGTCGTAGAGCCCGTTCAGCAGGTGGATGGCTCCCGGTCCCGAAGTGGCCACACAGCAGCCCACCTCGCCGGTGAACTTGGCATGGCCGCAGGCCATGAAGGCGGCCATCTCCTCATGCCGTGTCTGGATGAACTCCGGGTCACCCGACGCCCGGTCGAACGCGCCGACCAGCCCGTTGATGCCGTCGCCGGGGTAGCCGTAGACGCGGTGGACACCCCACTCCTTCAGGCGTCCCAGCACGTAGTCGGCGACCTGCTCCATGACACAGTCCTCTCGCGGTCGACGTTGCAAGCTGACAACCGTGCGTACCACCGATGACGCAGCGCAAACGCGCCAGGCAGAGGCGCACGTCCGCCGGTCTGGCGACGGCGTCGTCCACCGGCCACCCTGGAGGCGGGCGCTCCCGCGCCGACATCCGCCCACCGAAGCCGACCGGAGACCACACCATGAGCCTCACACTCGGCGGCGGCCCCCTCGCCGCCCGGCCGCCCGGCACCGTCAACTACACCGTCGAGGGCCCCGCGCACCGGCTGCTGTGGCACCCCTTCCCGCGGCGGGTGCGCGCCCTGTTCGGCGGCCGGACCGTGCTGGACTCCGACCGTGCCGCGCTGCTGCACGAGACCGGTTTGTTGCCGCAGCTCTACATCCCGCAGGGCGACGTCGACGGGCAGCTGCTGGAGCCGACGGAACACCGCACCCACTGCCCCTTCAAGGGTGACGCCCGGTACGCGTCCGTGCGGGCGGGAGAGCGGGTCGCCGAGAACGCCGTGTGGAGCTACCCCGAACCCCTCGAACCGGCCGGCTGGCTGGCCGGCCACCTGGCGTTCCACTGGGAGGCCATGGACGCCTGGTTCGACGAGGACGAGGAGGTCTTCGGGCACGTCCGCGACCCCTACCACCGCGTCGACGTACGCCCCACCGGCCGCCGGGTGCGCGTCACGGCCGGCGGCACCGAGGTGGCGGACACCCGCCGCGCCATGGTGCTGTCCGAGACGGGTCTGCCCAACCGGTACTACCTGCCGCCGCAGGACGTGCGCACCGAACTGCTGGGACCCAGTGCCACGCACACCGTCTGCCCGTACAAGGGACAGGCCTCCTACCGGACGCTGCACGTGGAAGGAACCACGCTGCCGGACGCCGCGTGGTGCTATCAGCAGCCACTGGAGGACGCCCGCCGCATCGCCGGCCTGTACTGCTTCCACGCCGACGGGCTGCGCACCGAGGTCGACGGCCGGGAGACCGGCTGAGGGACGGCGTCAGTCGGTCGGCTCGTGCGGTTCGGGCGTCGGGCTCTCGTCCTCGCCGGCGTGACTTCCCCGCGGCCGGGAGCCCGGCTCGTCCGTGCCCGGCACGTCCGGGGCCTTCGGCGTCTCCTCGCGTTCCTCCTCGGACTCCTGCGAGCCCGCCTGCTGGTCGGGCATGTCCCGGGGCACGCCCGGCCGCCCTGCGGAAGATTCATCGCTCATACGGCCATCATCACTCCACCACGGCCGGCTGCGCCAACACGCCCGCGGCCGTCCGGGCACTCACGCCACCGGCGTACCTGCGGCGATGTCCCGGTTTGGCCGGATCCGGCGGGTGGTACGGCTCGTGCCGACTCTCTCCCCCTGACCGGAGACACGACATGCGAGTGATGCTGGTCCATCCGAGCGCCCTGATGTACTCGGAGATCTTCCTGCGACTCGAGCCGCTCGGCCTGGAACGCGTGGCCGCGGCCGCCCGCGACGCGGGCCACGAGGTGCGGGTGGTGGACCTGCAGGTCCTCCCGCGCCGGGTGCTCGACCGCGAGATGCGCGAGTTCGCCCCCGAGGCGCTCGCCGTCTCGCTCAACT
>DASSBO010000325.1:0-4392 GCA_035698655.1 Streptomyces sp. | reverse complement strand
TCGACCGCCGACGGGTCGGCACCGAAGGCCTCGTTGGCCTGCTTCAGCGAGAGGCTGATGCGACGGCGCTCGAGGTCGATGTCGATGACCTTGACGAAGATCTCGTCGTTGACCTGGACGACCTGCTCCGGGATCTCGACGTGGCGCTCGGCCAGCTCCGAGATGTGGACCAGACCCTCGATGCCCTCGTCCACCCGGACGAACGCGCCGAACGGCACCAGCTTGGTGACCTTGCCGGGGACGACCTGGCCGATCTGGTGGGTGCGGGCGAACTGCTGCCACGGGTCTTCCTGGGTCGCCTTGAGCGACAGGGAGACGCGCTCGCGGTCCATGTCGACGTCCAGGACCTCGACCGTGACCTCCTGGCCGACCTCGACGACCTCGGAGGGGTGGTCGATGTGCTTCCAGGACCGCTCGGAGACGTGCACCAGACCGTCGACGCCGCCCAGGTCCACGAAGGCACCGAAGTTGACGATGGAGGAGACGACGCCGGAGCGCACCTGGCCCTTCTGCAGGGTGGTGAGGAAGGTCTGGCGGACCTCGCTCTGCGTCTGCTCCAGCCAGGCACGGCGGGACAGGACCACGTTGTTGCGGTTCTTGTCCAGCTCGATGATCTTGGCCTCGAGCTCCTTGCCCACGTAGGGCTGCAGGTCGCGCACGCGGCGCATCTCGACCAGGGAGGCCGGCAGGAAGCCCCGCAGGCCGATGTCGAGGATGAGGCCGCCCTTGACGACCTCGATGACGGTACCGGTGACGATGCCGTCCTCGTCCTTGATCTTCTCGATGGTGCCCCAGGCACGCTCGTACTGGGCGCGCTTCTTCGAGAGGATCAGGCGCCCCTCCTTGTCCTCCTTCTGGAGAACCAGGGCCTCGATCTCGTCGCCGACGGCCACGACCTCGTTCGGGTCGACGTCGTGCTTGATCGACAGCTCACGGGAGGGGATGACGCCCTCGGTCTTGTAACCGATGTCGAGCAGGACCTCGTCCCGGTCGACCTTCACGATGACGCCGTCGACGATGTCGCCGTCGTTGAAGTACTTGATCGTCTCGTCGATCGCGGCGAGGAAGGCTTCCTCGGAACCGATGTCGTTAACCGCAACCTGCGGGGTGGTCACGGTGGTCTCGGTGCTGCTCGTCATGTGGTAAAGGGCTCCGGTACGGACATTGAAGTCGTAGGTACTGCTACGCCGAGAGCCCGTGTCGCACCGCATGCAAGTCAGCCGGAGAGAAGCCTTGTGAGACTCGATAACCGAGGGGACGTACAACAGATGCGAGCGCGGCCTGCTCCGTCTGAGGCGCGCAGGCCCGCAGCGCAACTTGTAGCATACGGGGGCGGCCGGGCATGGTCAATGCGCGAACGAGCACACCGGTGACGAACCGCGCATTCCCGACGCGATCGGCCGCAAACCCGGCCGGCCGGCGTCGCCGGCAACCGAACCGCAGAGTACGACGACGGGCGAGATGATCCAAGAGGACGAGCCGGAGGCGACCCGCCGCGAGGCGGGCGCGACCGAGAGCAGCCGGGCCAGTCGCCGCTGGTGGGACCGCAACGCCGACGAGTACCAGAGCGAGCACGGCGCGTTCCTCGGCGACGACCGCTTCGTGTGGGGCCCGGAGGGCCTGGACGAGGAGGGCGCACGGCTGCTCGCCCCGGCGCGCACCCTGCCCGGCGCGCGGGTGCTGGAGGTCGGCGCCGGCGCGGCGCAGTGCTCCCGCTGGCTGGCCGGCCAGGGCGCACGGCCCGTCGCCCTCGACCTCGCCCACCGGCAGCTGCAGCACGCCCGTCGCATCGGCGGCGGCTTCCCGCTGGTCGAGGCGGACGCCGGCGCCCTCCCCTTCCGCGACGCGGCCTTCGACCTGGCCTGCTCCGCGTACGGCGCGCTGCCCTTCGTCGCCGACCCGGTGCGGGTGCTGCGCGAAGTGCGGCGCGTGCTGCGGCCGCGGGGCCGGTTCGTGTTCTCCGTGACCCACCCGGTGCGCTGGGCCCTCCCCGACGAGCCGGGCCCGGAGGGACTGACGGTCGCCGCCTCCTACTTCGACCGCACCCCCTACGTCGAGCAGGACACCGAAGGCCGCGCCGTCTACGTCGAACACCACCGCACGCTGGGCGACCGGGTGCGGGACGTGGCGGCGGCCGGGTTCCGCCTCACCGACCTGGTGGAGCCCGAATGGCCCGCCTGGAACCGGCAGGAGTGGGGCGGCTGGTCCCCGCTGCGCGGCCGGCTGCTGCCGGGCACCGCGATCTTCGTCTGCGACGCGGACTGACCGGCGTGCGACCCGCCGAAGCCCTCGCCGCGCTGCCCGTACGCACCGCGCTGCCCGCGCTGTGCGAGGCGCTGGAGCGCGACGGCGCAGCCGTGCTGTGCGCCCCGCCCGGCACCGGCAAGACCACCCTCGTACCGCCCGCACTGGCCGGCCTCCTCGATCCCGGCGCGCCCCCGCGCCGGGTCCTGGTCGCCGAACCGCGCCGGATGGCCGCCCGCTCCGCCGCCCGCCGCATGGCCTGGCTGACCGGCGCCGACGTCGGCGGCGACGTCGGCTTCACCGTCCGCGGCGAACGCCGCGCCGGACCCGGCACCCGCGTCGAGGTCGTCACCACCGGCGTGTTGCTGCAGCGCCTGCAGCGCGACCAGGAACTGGCCGGCGTCGACATCGTGCTGCTCGACGAGTGCCACGAACGGCACCTGGACGCCGACACCGCCCTGGCCTTCCTCCTCGACGTGCGTGGCACGCTGCGCCCCGACCTGCAGCTCGTCGCCGCCTCCGCCACCCAGGACAGCGACACCTGGGCCCGCCTGCTGGCCGGGCCCGACGGCGGCGCACCCGCCCCCGTCGTGCGCGCCGAAGGCACAGCGCACCCCGTCGAGGTGCGGTACGTGCCACCGCCGCGCGGCATCCGCCCGGCACACGGCACCCGCGTCGACCCGGCACTGCTGCGCCACGTCGCGGCCACCGTGCGCGAGGCGCTGCGCAGCGTGCCGGACGGCGACGTGCTGTGCTTCCTGCCCGGCACCGGGGAGATCGCCCGCGTCGCCGGACAGCTCGGCGAGCACCCCGGCGGAGGAGACGCCGTCGAGGTGCTGCAGCTGCACGGGCGGGCCCCGGCCGCCGTACAGGACGCGGTGCTGCGCGGACCGGAGGCGGGCGGCGCGCGCCGGGTGATCCTGTCCACGTCGGTCGCCGAGTCCAGCCTGACGGTGCCCGGCGTGCGCGTCGTCGTGGACGCCGGGCTGGCACGCGAGCCGCGCACCGACCACGCGCGGGGCCTGGGCTCCCTGACCACCGTGAGCGTCTCGCAGGCGGCCGCCGTGCAGCGGGCCGGGCGCGCCGGGCGGGAGGCGCCCGGCGTGGTCTACCGCTGCTGGGCGGCCGGCGAGGACGCGGCACGGCCGCGGTGGCCCTCGCCCGAGATCGCCGTCGCCGACCTGACCGCGTTCGCCCTGCAGGCCGCCTGCTGGGGCGCGCCGGACGCGGACGGCCTGACGCTGCCCGACCGGCCGCCCGCCGGCGCGATGGCGGCCGCCGGCGACACGCTGCGGGCCATCGGCGCCGTGGACGCCGACGGCCGCGCGACCCGCCGCGGCGGCCGGCTGGCCCGCGCAGGCGTCCACCCGCGCCTGGCCCGCGCCCTGCTGGACGGCGCCGAACTGCTCGGCGCGGACGCCGCGGGCGACGCCGTCGCCCTGCTCAGCGACGAACCGCCACGCAAGTACGGTGACGACCTGACGGCGGCGCTGCGCACCACACGGCGCGGCCGCGACGCCTACGGGGCACGCTGGCGCACCGAACGGCGGCGGCTGCGAGCGGCTGCCCGGGACGCCGCCGACAGCACCGGCGGCGCCGGCCGGGAGCCGACGGCTGTGGACGACGCGCGGGCCTGCGGTGTCGTCGCCGCGCTCGCCTACCCGGAGCGGGTGGCGCGGGAACGGGCCGACGGGATCTACGTCATGGCGTCGGGCACCCGGGCCGAGCTGGCCGGCGGCTCGCCGCTGCGCGGCGCGCCCTGGCTGGCGGTGGCCGCCGCCGACCGTCCCGCCGGCGCCGCGACGGCGCGGATACGGATGGCTGCCGCCGTCGACGAGGAGACGGCGCGCGCCGCGGCCCGCGGGCTGCACGAGGTGCGCGAAGAGGTGTACTGGGACGCCGGCCGCGGCGACGTGGTGGCACGCGAAGCCGAGACGCTCGGCGCGATCGAGCTCGGCTCGCGTCCGCTCGCCGCCCCGCCGCCGGACCGGCTGCGCGCCGCCGTCCGCGACGGCCTGGCCCGCGAGGGCCTCGGCCTGCTGCACCGGCCGCGCGAAGCGACGGCGCTGCGCGAGAGGCTGGCTTTCCTGCACCGCGTGCTCGGGGCGCCGTGGCCCGACGTGTCCGACGCCGCGCTGCTGGCCCGCA
>DASSBO010000324.1:0-7849 GCA_035698655.1 Streptomyces sp. | reverse complement strand
CACGATGCCTGGCGCCTGCACCACGGCCTGGTCCGCCGCTCGCTGGCCCGCGCCTACTACCAGGGCTGGGACATGCATCCCGGCCACCTGCCGACCCGCTACGCCGCCGTGTTCGCCTTCTACCGCGAGGGACTGCACTCGGCCGCCGCCGGCAGCCCCTCCCGGAAGAACGCGTACGCGGCCAGGTAGCGGGTGACGAGGTGCCCGGGGTGCATGTCCCAGCCCTGGTAGTAGTCGCGGGCCAGCGAGCGGCGGACGAGGCCGTGGTGGAGCCGCCAGGCGTCGTGCACCTGGGCGGTCGGGCCGACCGGCAGCACGTTGGTGGACCCGTCGGACAGCCGGACGCCGGTGCCGGCCGCGGCGACCTGCATGACGGCCTTGGCGTGGTCGGCGACGGGGTGGTCGAGGGACTGGTGGGCGGCGCTCACGCCGCAGGCGGCGCTGTAGTCGAAGGTCCCGTAGTGCAGGGAGGTCGCGCGTCCGCCGGCCGCCTCGATCATCCGGGCGACGGTGGCACGCCCGTCGGGGCCGAGCACGGCCTGCGTCGTCTCGATCTGCAGCTCGAAGCCGAGCCGGCCCGCGGGCAGCCGGTGCGCGGCCTCGAACTCCTCGCACAGGTGGACCATCGCGGACACCTGCTCCGGCGAGGTGACCTTCGGCAGGGTGACGACGCGGCCGTCGGGCAGGCCGCCGCATGCGGCGGCAACGCCGGTCAGGAAGACGTCCAGGGTGCGGATGCCGCGGTCGCGGACGTCGGCCTCCATGCACTTCATGCGGATGCCCGCCTGGGCGGGCACCGGTCCCCGGGCGCCGGGGCGGAGGGCTGCGGCCACCAGGGCGGCGGCGCGGGCGGCGGCCGCATCTTCCTCCTCGTCGGAGCGCACGCCGTACCCGTCCTCGAAGTCGATGCGCAGGTCCTCGACCGGCTCGCGCAGCAGCTTGGCGCGGACCCGGTCGTGCACCGGCCCGGCCAGCTCCGCGGGCAGGTCCACGACGGCGGCCAGCGACCGGGCGTCGGGGGCGTGTTCGTCCAGGAGGGCGAGGGCCGCTTCGCCCCAGGAGCGGACGGTGTCCGCCGTGACGGCGTCCGCCGGCACGTAGACGGTGTGGACGGGCTGGCGGGTGCCCGGGTCTCCGGGGAAGCGGCGGGCGAGTTCCGCGTCCACGCCCGCGAGTTCGGCCGCGATGCGCTCACCCACGGCAGAGGTGAAGGTGGTTGCCACCGGGTTGCCCTGTGCCGTCATCCGCCCCACTCCCATTCTTCAACAAAACGTTGAACGCTTGTGGTGACGCTAACCGGCCACGCCGGGGGCGTCAACACCCGCCGGACGCACGAGGGGGCCCGCACGCGGCGCGTGCGGACCCCCTCGTCGGGCGGCGTCAGCCCTTCCGGGCCTTGACCTGCTCGGTGAGCTGCGGGACGACGTCGAAGAGGTCGCCGACGATGCCGTAGTCGACCAGGTCGAAGATCGGGGCCTCGGAGTCCTTGTTGATGGCCACGATCGTCTTGGAGGTCTGCATGCCGGCGCGGTGCTGGATGGCACCGGAGATGCCGGCGGCCACGTACAGCTGCGGCGAGACGGTCTTGCCGGTCTGGCCGACCTGGTTGGAGTGCGGGTACCAGCCGGCGTCCACCGCGGCACGGGAGGCGCCCACGGCCGCGCCGAGGGAGTCGGCGAGCTCCTCGATGACGTGGAAGTTCTCCGCGCCGTTCACCCCGCGGCCGCCGGAGACCACGATCGCGGCCTCGGTCAGCTCCGGACGGCCGGTCGACTCGCGCGCGGTGCGCGAGGTGACCTTCGTGCCGGTCGCGTGCTCGCCGAAGGAGACCGAGAGCTGCTCGACGGTGCCGGCCGCCGGGGCCGCCTCGGGCGAGGCCGAGTTCGGCTTGACGGTGAGGACCGGAGTGCCGCGGCTCACGCGGGACTTGGTGGTGTAGGCGGCGGCGAAGACCGACTGGGTCGCCACCGGGCCCTCGTCGCCGGCCTCCAGGTCCACGGCGTCGGTGATGATGCCGGAACCGATCCGGACCGCCAGACGGGCCGCGATCTCCTTGCCCTCGGCGGAGGAGGGGACCAGGACGGCGGACGGGGAGACGGCCTCGTAGGCGGCCTGCAGCGCGTCCACCTTCGGCACGACCAGGTAGTCGGCGAATTCGCCGGCGTCGGCCGCCAGGACCTTCACCGCGCCGTGCTCGCCCAGGACCTTGGCGGCCTCCTCGGCGTTCGGGCCGAGGTGCACGGCGACCGGGTCGCCGATGCGGCGGGCCAGCGTGAGCAGTTCGAGGGTGGGCTTGCGGACGGCGCCGTCCACGTGGTCGACGTAGACAAGGACTTCAGCCATGGTGCTTTCTCCTGCGAAAGATGAGACGGGAAGAGGTCAGGCGGGTGATCAGATGAACTTCTGCTCCGCCAGGTAGCCGGCGAGCTGCTTGCCGCCCTCGCCCTCGTCCTTGACCACGGTGCCCGCGCTGCGGGGCGGACGCTCGTCCGCGGAGTCGACCTTCGTCCAGGCGCCCTCGAGGCCGACCTCGTCCGCCTCGATGTCCAGGTCGTCCAGGTCCAGCTCCTCGACCGGCTTCTTCTTGGCCGCCATGATCCCCTTGAAGGACGGGTAGCGGGCCTCGCCGGACTGGTCCGTCACGGAGACGACCGCCGGCAGGGCGGCCTCGAGCTGCTCGGTCGCGGTGTCGCCGTCCCGGCGGCCGGTCACCTTGCCGTCCGCCACGGACACCTCGGACAGCAGCGTCGCCTGCGGCACGCCGAGCCGCTCGGCGAGCATCGCCGGGAGGACACCCATGGTGCCGTCGGTCGAGGCCATGCCGCACACGACCAGGTCGTAGCCGGTCTTCTCGATCGCCTTGGCCAGCACCAGGGACGTGCCCAGCACGTCGGTGCCGTGCAGGTCGTCGTCCTCGACGTGGACGGCCTTGTCGGCACCCATCGACAGCGCCTTGCGCAGCGCGTCGTTGGCGTCCTCGGGGCCGACCGTCAGCACGGTGACCTCCGCGTCGTCCGCCTCCTCGGAGATCTGCAGCGCCTGCTCGACCGCATACTCGTCCAGCTCCGAGAGCAGACCGTCCGCGGACTCACGGTCGGTGGTCAGGTCCTCGGCGAACTCCCGGTCACCCGCGGCGTCCGGCACGTACTTCACACAGACAACGATCCTCAAGCTCACGCCGGCTCTCCTACTGCATCGTCTCTCGCGACCCGGCCGGCACGCCGGGTCGGTCCAGCATATTACTCGTCAGTACACCTGGCACGTACCCGCTCGACAAGGCCGCCGAACTGTGACGTTCCCAACGCGGGCCGACAAGACCACTCTGTCACGCGAGGGTGCCGAAGCGCCCCTGGTGATACACCAACGGACGGCCGCCCTCGACGGACTCCCCCGCGACCACCTCGGCCAGCACCATCCGGTGGTCGCCGGCCGGCACCCGGGCCAGGGGCCGGCACACCAGCCACGCGTTGGTCCCCTCGAGCAGCGGCACGCCGAACGGTCCGCTGCGCCACCTGGTCGGCGGCGCGAACCGGTCGGCGCCGCGGCGGGCAAAGGTGGCGGCCAGCTCGTGCTGCCCGGCAGCCAGCATGTGCACGCCCACGTGTCCGGCCTCCTCGATCACGGGCCAGCTGGAGGAGCCGGTGCCGACGCCGAAGCAGATCATCGGCGGTTCGGCGGAGGCGGAGCTGAGCGAGGTGGCGGTGAATCCGACGGGACGGCCGCCGCCCCATGCGGTGATCACGGCGACGCCCGCGGCGTGCTCCCGGAAGGCCGACCGCAGAAGGGCGGGACCGGCCTGCGCCGTTCCCGCCGTGCACCTCGTGTCCGCCGCGCCTGCTGCACCCGGCACGCTCACCGCTCCCTTCCCGACCGCATAACGTCACCCTGACGATACTGAGCGCGCAACGTCAAGCTCAGGCCCGCAGATGGGAGACGGATCACGCCTGTTCACGCGACGGCGGCGCCCAGCGCGGCGATGACGTCGGCCTTGCGCGGCTGCCCCGCTGCCGTGCGCACCACGCGCCCGCCGGCGTCGAGGACCAGCACCGTGGGCGTCGCGGCGACCCTCAGTTCCCGCACCAGGTCGAGCCGGCTCTCCGCGTCGATCTCCACGTGCTCGACTCCCGTCACCATGTCCGCCACCTCGCCGAGGATCCGGCGGGTCGCGCGGCACGGCTGGCAGAAGGCGCTGGAGAACTGCACCAGAGTGGCCCGCTCCCCCAGCGCCGTCACTCCCAGCTTCTCGGCGTGCAGTCGTCGTTCGGCCATCCCTCAAGGATGCACGCCCGGGGCACGAACCTACGACGCGGTACGTTACGCAGCCGTACGTTACTCAACCGTAGGTTCACACGTCACCGGAGTGCCCGCCATGCCAGAGCTCGTCTACCCGCCGGTCATCGGGGCCGCCCGCGCCTTCTTCAAGGCCGTCGACCTGCGATTCGACATCCGGGGAGCCCACCACGTGCCGAGAACGGGCGGGGCCGTCCTCGCCTCCAACCACATCGGCTACCTGGACTTCGTCTTCTCGGGGCTGGCCGCACGGCCGTCCGGGCGGCTGGTGCGCTTCATGGCCAAGGAGTCGGTCTTCCGGCACAAGGTGTCCGGGCCGCTGATGCGCGCGATGAAGCACATACCGGTGGACCGGTCGCAGGGCGAGGGCGCCTACCGGCACGCGCTGAAGGCGCTGCGCTCCGGGGAGATCGTCGGCATCTTTCCGGAGGCGACGATCTCCCCCTCGTTCACGCTCGCCGACTTCAAGTCGGGTGCGGCACGGCTGGCCGCCGAGGCGGGCGTGCCGCTGCTGCCGATGGCGCTGTGGGGCACCCAGCGGCTGTGGACGAAGGGGCGGGCGCGTGACTTCTCCCGCCGGCACCTGCCGGTGGGCATCCGGGTCGGGCAGGCGCTGCGGCCGGGCATGGAGGAGAGCGTCACTGCGCTGACCGGCCGGCTGCGGGAGCGGGTGCAGGAACTGCTGGAGGCGGCCCAGCGCGCGTATCCGGCGCCCGCGCCCGGCGAGGAGCCGTGGTGGCTGCCGGCGCACCTGGGCGGCACCGCCCCGGCGCCGGCGGAGGCGAGCGCGGTCTGAGGCACGCGCCCGCCTCCGCCAGGCGTCAGAGGTCCGGCGTCAGGCGCGGCCCATCTCCTCCTCGAGGGCGGCGACGAAGCCGTCGACGTCCTCGGGGGTGGTGTCGAAGGAGCACATCCAGCGCACGTCGCCGGCCGCCTCGTCCCAGAAGTAGAAGCGGTACCGCTTCTGCAGCCGCTCGCTGACGTCGTGCGGGAGCCGTGCGAAGACGGCGTTGGCCTGCACGGGGTAGAGGATCTCCACGCCCTCGACCGCGCGGACACCGGCGGCGAGCCGGCGGGCCATCGCGTTGGAGTGCCGGGCGTTGCGCAGCCACAGGTCGCGCGAGAGCAGCGCCTCCAACTGGACGGAGACGAAGCGCATCTTGGAGGCGAGCTGCATGGACAGCTTGCGCAGATGCTTCATCGCCCGCACCGAGTCCGGGTCGAGCACGACCACGGCCTCCCCGAAGAGCATGCCGTTCTTCGTGCCGCCGAAGGAAACCACGTCCACGCCGGCGGCGTAGGTGAAGGCGCGCATGGGGACGTCCAGGGCGGCGGCCGCGTTGGCGATGCGGGCGCCGTCCAGGTGCACCTTCATCCCGCGTTCGTGCGCGTGGTCGCACAGGGCGCGGATCTCCTCGACCGTGTACAGCGTGCCCAGCTCGGTGTTCTGGGCGATCGAGACGACCTGCGGCATGGCCCGGTGCTCGTCGTCCCAGCCGTACGCCTCGCGGTCGATCAGCTCGGGGGTGAGCTTGCCGTCCTCGGTGGGCACGGTGAGCAGTTTCAGGCCGCCGACCCGCTCGGGCGCACCGCACTCGTCGACGTGGATGTGGGCGGTGTCCGCGCAGATCACCGCGCCCCAGCGGTCGGTGAGCGCCTGCAGGGCCACCACGTTCGCGCCGGTGCCGTTGAAGACCGGGAAGGCCTCGGCACGCGGCCCGAAGTGGCTGCGTATGACGCGCTGCAGGTGTGCGGTGTAGTCGTCGCCGCCGTAGGCGGTCTGGTGACCGCCGTTGGCCAGTGCGATCGCGGCCAGGATCTCCGAGTGCACGCCGGCGTAGTTGTCGCTGGCGAAGCCGCGCACCTCGGGGTCGTGGTGCCGCTTGGCGTCGGTGGCAGCAGGGTCTACGGCTGGGGTGTGAGCCACAGGCGGTTTCCGTTCACTTCCTCGGTCGGCTGGGTCCAGGTGCCGGCGAGCGCGTCGGCCAGCTCGCGCACGTCCGTGAAGCCGGGGAACTTCCGCTCCGGATTCTCGGCCCGCATCTGGTCGTTCACCAGCGCCTTGACCACCAGGATGGCAGCCGCCGCGCGCGGTCCGTCCTCGCCCCCGTTCTTGCGGAAGGCGTGGCCCAGCGCGAGCGTCCAGGCCTCCGCGGCGGCCTTCGCGGCGGCGTAGGCGGCGTTGCCGCCGGTGGGCTTGCCGGCGCCCGCCGCGCTGACCAGCAGGAAGCGGCCACGGCCGCTGCGCTCCAGCGCCCCCTGGAAGGCCAGGGAGGTGTGCTGGACGGTGCGCACCAGCAGGTTGTGCAGCACGTCCCAGTCGGCGAGGTCGGTGGCGGCGAAGGACTTCGAGCCGCGCCAGCCGCCGACCAGGTGGAGCAGGCCGTCGATCCGGCCGTGCTCCTTCTCCGTCCGCTCGGCCCACTCCCGGGTGGCGGCCAGGTCCAGCAGGTCGACGGTCTCGGCGACGACGCGGGCGCCCTGGTGTGCGGAACGGGTGGCCTCCACGGCCTCGGACAGCCGCTGCGCGTCGGCGTCCGCGGCGATCACCGTGGCGCCCGCTGCCGCCAGGCGGTCCGCGGCGGCCCGTCCGGCCGGGCCCGCGGCGCCGGCGACGGCGACGACGGCCCCGTTCAGGCCCTGCTCGGCGGTGGGTGTGCTGCTCATGCGGGTGTACTCCTCACTTCCCGGACGTGACCGGGTCTCACGCGGCCTGGACGGTGGCGGCCTCGGCGGTGATGCCCGAGGTCGACTCGATCACCTTGCGCAGCTTCTTCCGCAGCGCCTCGTAGAACATGCTCAGCGGAAACTCGTCGTCGAGCACCTCGTCGACCAGCTTGCGCGGCGGCAGATCCAGGTCGAGGGCGTCGGGGCCCTTCGCCCAGGTGGAGCCGGGGTGCGGGGAGAGGTAGCGCGAGACCAGCTCGTAGGCCTTGAACCAGTGGACGATCTTCGGCCGGTCGATGCCCTGACGGTAGAGAGTCTCGATCTCCTCACGCAATGCCACGGTCACCTCGCGGGCGAGCGCCCAGTCGACGGTGAGCTTGTTGTCCCGCCAGCGCAGCGCGTCGTGCTGGTGAAGGTAGGCGAACAGCAGCTGGCCGCCGAGCCCGTCGTAGTTGCGCGAGCGCGGGCCGGTGACGGGGAAGCGGAAGAGCCGGTCGAGCAGCATGGTGAACTGCACGTCACGGCCCTGGGGGAAGCCGTCGGCCTCCAGCTTCACGCCCTCGTGGAAGGCGGTCAGGTCGCAGCGCAGCTCCTCCAGGCCGTACATCCAGAACGGCTGCCGCTGCTTGATCATGAACGGGTCGAAGGGCAGGTCGCCGTGGCTGTGGGTGCGGTCGTGGACCATGTCCCACAGCACGAACGCCTGCTGGCAGCGCTCCTGGTCGGTGACCAGCCCCTGTACGTCCTCGGGGAGCTCGAGGCTGGTGATGCGGCAGGCGCCGTCCACGACGCGGCGGAAGCGGGCCGCCTCGCGGTCGCAGAAGATGCCGCCCCAGGAGAAGCGCTCGGGGGCCTCACGGACCGCGATGGTCTCGGGGAAGAGCACGGCCGA
>DASSBO010000323.1:0-7744 GCA_035698655.1 Streptomyces sp. | reverse complement strand
TGCAGTCGGCGGACGGTGTCCGGCCGATGCCACCTTCACCTCTCGAACGGACGACTCCGGACGGCGAGGAGCGCGCGGCGCACCGGGCACGGAGAGTAACATGGCGCGGCGTCAGCTGAAGTCGAACGCCTGACACTCAGTGCCATTCGTTTGAGATATGCACGCCTCAAGTGAGCGCTCATCTGAGCGTGATGCCCATCAAAGTGGCGATAATCACGCGCGGCCGACGCGCCGGTCTCAGTCCTCGGACGCCATGTCGGACGGTGCCGGGAGGGCCTGTTCCAGCAGCTCCTGGAGGCGGAGACCGCGCGCGGCGTCCAGGGGGCCGGAGCGGCCCGCGCGGACCGCTGCGGCGAACTCGGCGCGCAGCACCGGCCAGCACTCGTCGTGGTCGAGTTCGGCCGTGTCGTAGACCAGCTCCTCGCCGGGGCCGTACAGCTCGACCCGCGTCCTGGCCCGTTCCAGGCGGACCGCGCCGGACAGCGACGCCTGGCTTATCGCACCGTTCGTGTGCTCGCAGACCAGCTCGGTCCAGCGGCGCGGATCGCCTGTTCCGCGTACCGAGGCGATCGGGCCGATCGCCGCGTCCAGCAGGTCCAGCAGGTGCGGCCCGAGGTCGAGCAGGGCACCGTGCCGCAGCCGCCACGCGGTGGCCATGTCGCCGCCGAGGAAGGCGCCGTGCAGGTAGCAGGAGCGGGCCCCGGTCACCTCCAGCCCGTCCGCACGGCGCAGGAAGTCCCGGGTGACCGGGTGGTACCGCTTGGTGAGCACCATCTGCGTGACGACGCCGGCCTCGGCGACGGCGTCGGCGACCTTGCGGGCGGCGGCCAGGTCGGGGCCGAGCGGCTTCTCCAGCAGCAGCGCCCGTCCGGCGCGCGCCGCCACAGGCGCGAGTTCGGCCTGCACGGCGGGCGGCACCGCGAAGGCGACGGCCTCGCAGCGGCCGAGGAGTTCGGTGAAGTCGCCTGCCACGGCGGCGCCGTAGGGTTCGGCGACCTCGCGTGCGGCCTCCGCCCGGCGCGCCCACACCGCGGTCAGTTCGGTCTCCGGCCCCGCCGCCAGCATGCGCGCGTGCATGGTGCGCGCCCACGGCCCGGCGCCGACCAGTCCCACCCGCACCGGCGTGCGGTCCGCGGCGGTCACAGGCCCATGGCCGCGAGCCGGGCGTCGGCCCGGTCCGGCGCGTAGAGGTGTTCGACGACCATGGCGGCGGCGCCGAGCACGCCGGCGCTCTCGCCCAGCCGGGAGGTCACCACCTGCAGGTGGGCCGTGGTGCGGGGCATGGCCCGCTGGTAGAGCAGTTCGCGCACCCCGGTCAGGAACGGGGTGCCGGCGAGGTCGCCGGCGATCATCAGCACTCCCGGATTGAGCAGGGTCACCACGGTGACCAGGACTTCTCCGACGCGGCGGCCCGCGTCGCGGGCGAGGCGGACGGCGTCGGGGTGCCCGGCCGCGAGGTGCTCGCGCACCCCGGGGCCGGGGTCGGTGGGCAGCCCGGCGGCCGTGAGCTGCCCGGCCAGCGCCCGCCCGCTGGCGACGGCGGCGAGACAGCCGTAGGACCCGCACATGCACAGCGCGTCCTCGCAGTCGTGCAGCCGGATGTGGCCGATGTCCCCGGCCCCGCCGTCGATGCCGCGGTACACGCCGCCGTCGACGACGACGCCGGCGCCGATGCCCGTGGAGACCTTGATCAGGGCGAAGGCCGCGCAGTCGGCGTAGCCGTCGCGCTGCTCGGCGAACGCCATCAGGTTGGCGTCGTTGTCGAGCAGGACCGGCACCGGGTCGCCCGGCGCGCGCCCGGCGCCGTCGCGCACGCCGGTGTGCTCGGCGAAGGCGCGCTGCATCCGCTCGGCGACCGGGTAGCGGTCCCAGCCGGGCATGATCGGCGGCTGCACGACCTGGGAGGTGGCGAAGTCGACGGGGCCGGGCACGGACAGCCCGATGCCGCAGACCTTCCCGGGCGCTGTGCCGGCCTCGGCGAGCAGCGGCACGAACCAGCTCGCGAGCCGGTCGAGGACGACGTCGGGGCCGTCGTCTATCGGCAGCGGCGCGGTGCGTTCGGCGAGCACCGTGCCGGTCAGGTCGAGGACGGCGGCCGTGGCGTGGCCGGTCTCCAGGTCGGCGGCGAGCACGACGGCGTGGGAGCCGTCGAACTCCAGCCGGGCGGAGGGCCGTCCGCCGGTGGAGGCGGCGGCCGGCGCCGCGGCGCCGTCCCGCAGCCAGCCCGCGCCGAAGAGCTGGTCCAGCCGCTGGGCGACGGTGGACCGGGACAGCCCGGTGGCCCGCTGCAGCTCGCCGCGGGTGGTCGCCCGGCCCTCGCGGACCAGCCGCAGCAGATGCCCCGCGCTCGATTGGTTCCCCGTCATGCCGTCCTCTCGTACCTCGTGCGCAGCGGTCAGCTCTTGTCCGCGCCGCTGGTGAGGCCTTCGGTCAGCAGCCGCTCGGCGGCGAAGAACAGCAGCACGACGGGGACGGTGAGGACCACGGACCCCGCCATGAGCACGGTCTTGGACACCTCGATGCCCCCGGCGAGCTGCTGCAGGCCCAGCGACACCGTCCACTTGTCGGGGTCGGCGGCGAGGAAGAGCAGCGCGAACAGGAACTCGTTCCAGGCAATCATGAAGATGTACAGCCCGGTCGCCATCAAGGAGGGCACGGCGAGCGGCAGCACCACCTTGCGCACGGTCTGCAGCCGGCTGCACCCGTCGAGTGCGGCGGCCTCCTCGACGCTGCGCGGGATGGTGACGAAGTAGTTCTTCATCATGTAGATCGACACCGGCACCGTCTGGGCGATGTAGACGATCGCGAGGCCGA
Source organism: Streptomyces sp. (assembly GCA_035698655.1). Taxonomy (GTDB): domain Bacteria; phylum Actinomycetota; class Actinomycetes; order Streptomycetales; family Streptomycetaceae; genus Streptomyces. The sequence goes on along the minus strand of DASSBO010000323.1, from coordinate 4,930 downwards.
CCAGGCTGCCCTGCAGGCCGAGCTTCGCGAAGATGACGAAGAGCGGCACGGCCAGCAGCGTGGCGGGGAAGAGGTAGACGGCGAGGAAGAGGGCGCTGACGTGCCGCCCGCCGAAGAACCGCAGCCGGCTGATGGCGTAGGCGCCGGGCACCGCGGCCAGCAGGGTGAGCACGACGGTGCCCAGCGAGACGACCGCGGAGTTGAAGAGCATGTGCAGGAAGCCCTGCCCGCCCTCGGAGGTCGGCTTCAGCACCTCCTGGTAGGTGGCGACGGTGAACTCCTGGGCGCTCACCCACAGTCGGCCGGGGTCGAGCAGCAGGTCGTCGATGGGTTTCACCGACAGCATCAGCATGTAGTAGAAGGGCAGCAGGGTGATCAGCGCGATGAACGCGATCACCACCCAGCGCAGCACGCCGAAGAGGCGGTCCTCGAACCGTGCGCGGCTGAACCGGCGAGCCGTGGCCGTGGGGGCACTCATGACGCCTCCTCCTGCACCTTCTTGGCGAAGAACTTGAAGTAGATCCCGAGCAGCACCATCAGCACGGCCGCGAGCACGAGGGCCTGGGCCGAGGCGGCGCCCACGTCGTAGCGGGCGGTGAGGAAGTCGTAGACGCGCACGGCGACGACGTCGGTGCCGGAGCCGCCGCCGGTCAGCAGATAGACGTCGTCGAACTTGTTGAACGTCATGATGAAGCGGAGCACGGACAGCAGCGCGATGACGGGCATCAGCTGCGGCAGCAGCACGTGCCGGAACCGCTGGGTGACGGTGGCGCCGTCGACGGTCGCGGCCTCCTCCAGGGTGGCGGGCACGGCCTGCAGGCGTGCCAGCAGGAAGAGGAACGCGAAGGGCGCGTAGCGCCAGGTCTCGAAGGCGATGACGGTCAGCAGCGCGAGGGGTATGTCGAAGTGCAGCCCGAGCAGGGAGACCTCGTAGCTGCGGGTGGACAGGAACGCGATCGGGTCGTCCCAGCCGAACAGCTTCGTGCCCCAGGCGTTGACGAAGCCGAACTGCGGGCTGAGCGCGATCTCCCAGACGAACGCGACGGCGACGACGGGCGCGACGTAGGGCAGCAGCATCGCGCCGCGCAGCAGGCCGCGGCCGCGGAAGGGGCGGCGCAGCGCGAGGGCGGCGACGAGGCCGAGCAGCACGGACCCGGCGGTGCCGCCGACGGTGTAGGCGAGCGTGGTGCCCAGGCTGGACCAGAAGCCGGGTGAGCCGAAGACGGACTCGAAGTTCTCCAGCGTCCAGTTGCCGAAGACGCCCATGTTCTGGATGTCGACGAGTTCGGCGTGCTGGAAGGCCAGCAGGACGGTCCACGCGATGGGCAGGATGACGACGACGAACACGACGAGGAACGTCGGTGTGACGAAGCCGAGTCCGGCCCGGTTCTCGCGGGCGGCGGCGGTCTGCGCGTGGGCGCGGCGGCTGCCCGGTCCGGGGGCGTCGGGGGTTCGGCGGTGTTCGCGGTCCGGGCGCAGGCCCGGCGGTGCGGTGGTCATGAGCGGGTTCCCTCCCTGGCGTTCTCGGCGTGGTTACTGCAGTGACTTCGACAGGGCGGAGACGTCCTCGTCCGCCTTCTGCGCGGCCTCCTTCGGTGAGGCCTGGCCGCTCGTCATCGCGCCGATGGCCTTGGGAACGGGCAGTTCGCCGTTGGTGGCGCCGACCAGGACGCCCTGGCCCTGGGTGATGCCCCAGCGCTTCATGTTCGTCACGCCGTCCAGGAGCTGGTCGAGCAGCTTGTCGGAGTAGACCTCGTTCAGCGGCTTGCGGGTGTCGACGCCGATCTTGCTGGAGCGCCAGGCCTGCTCGAACGTCGTAGGCGCGTCGGGGGTGCCGGAGCGGACCGGGATCTTGCCCTCGGGCGACATGCCGAGCCAGTCCTGGTAGCCGGTGTTCATCATGTATTCGACGAAGGAGCGGGACGCCTTCGTCTCGGCGGTCTTGGTCACCGCCCAGGAGGTGATCTCGCCGAACTGGGCGGGGTCCTTGCCGTCGGGGCCCTTCATGGCGGTGACGACGCCGCTGTTGCGGGAGAGGAAGTGGCGGTCCTTCTTGCAGTCGGGGCAGCTGGGCAGTGCGTCCTTCCGCAGTCCGGCCAGCTCGTCGAGGATGAAGGAGGACCACAGCACCATCGGGGAGCGGCCGGCGAAGTAGGTGGCACGGGTGGTGTCCACGGTCTGCAGGCCGGCTGCGCCGTGCTTGTCGGCGAGCGTGTCGTAGGCGGCGAAGGTGCGGCGGCAGGCCGCGGAGTCCAGGTGCACGTCGCCTGCGGAGTCGACGAGTTGGCAGCCGTTGGCCAGTGCCATGGACTCGAAGCTCTGCTGGGTGAACACGTCGCCGGGGTCGGTGGCGACGGAGGCGCCGACGCGGCCGCGGGTGTCGAGCTCGTCGGCCGCCTTCAGCATGCTCCGGTAGCTGTCGGGGGCGGGGAGCCCCGCCTTGGCGAAGAGGTCCTTGCGGTAGACGAGGATCTGCAGCCAGGCGTCGGAGGGGACGGCGAGCTGCGTCTTCCCGTCGGAGGCGAGCTTCAGGGCGTTGCTGTTGAAGGTGCCGGGGCCCAGCCCGTCCACGATGTCGCCGGCGATCTTCGTGTTCAGCAGCCCGTTGCCGTACATCTGCCACAGCTGGCCGAGCGGCAGGGCGCCGATGACGTCCGGGAGGTTGCCGGAGGCGGCCGCGGACATGATCAGCTGCGGGAGCTGGTTCTCGGCGACACCGACCACCTTGACCTGCACGCCCGAGCTCTTCTCGAAGCGGTGCACGATCTTCTTGGTGACCGCCATGCGGGCCGGGAGGTTCTCCAGCGACCACACGGTGATCTTCTTGTCCGGTTTCTCCGGCCCGCCGCCTCCGCACCCGGCCAACAGCCCGATGCCGAGGACGCTCGCCAGTGTGGCCGAAATCACCCTCGGCCGTCGGGTCCACATCCGCATGCTCGTCCTCACGTCACTCTTCGACGCCACTTCCGCTGAGTCGCCAGGCATCACAGCATCACTTTTGCGTTATGACAAGACGTAACTCTAAGCTGACTCCGACAGAATGAGTGGAGCCAACCCCTCGGAGCCCTTGTGGAACGCGTCGTTCAGTTCACCGGCCCCCGTCAGGTCGAAGTCGCCGAGCACGAGCGAACCCCCCTCCCGCCGGGCCATCTGCGGGTCCGCACGCTGTACTCCGGCATCTCGGCCGGCACCGAACTCACCGCCTACCGGGGCACGAACCCGTATCTGACGCGGACCTGGGACCCCGAGGCGCGGCTCTTCTTCGACGGCGCGGCCGGCATCGAATACCCCGTGGTGGGCTGGGGTTACTCCGAGGTCGGCGAAGTAGTCGAAATCTCTCCGGACTTGGATGACGTCGACAAAGCTGACATATCCGGCATACCGGGTGTCGGCGACGTGGTGTGGGGCATCTGGGGCCACCGCAGCGAGGGCGTCGTCCCCGTCGAGAAGCTGATCGGTCACACCCTGCCCGCCGGGCTGGAGCCGCTGGCCGGCGCCTTCGCCCGGGTCGGCGCGATCGCCCACAACGCCGTCCTCGGCGCCGACCTGCACCTCGGCGAGGACGTGGCCGTCTTCGGCCAGGGCGTCATCGGCCTGCTCGCGACCCGGCTCGCGCGCCTCAGCGGCGCCCGGGTCACCGCCGTCGACGCCCTCGACGGGCGGCTGGAGACGGCCCGCCGCTACGGAGCGCACACCACGCTCAACGCCCGCACCGACGCCGTCGCCGAGCGGGTGCGTGAGGCCACGGGCGGCCGCGGCGCCGACGTCGCGATCGAGCTGAGCGGCGCCTACCCGGCCCTGCACCAGGCAGTGCGGTCGGTGGCCGTGGGCGGCCGGGTCGTGGCCGCCGGGTTCTACCAGGGCGACGCGACTGCGCTGCGGCTCGGTGACGAGTTCCACCACAACCGCGTCCAGCTCGTCTGCTCGCAGATCGGCGGCGTGCCGCCGCAGGTCGCCGGCCGCTGGGACGTCGAGCGGCTGCAGCGCACCTTCCTGCGCCTGGTCGCCGAGGGCGAGGTCGACGTCGACTCGCTGGTCAGCCACACCGTCCGGCTCGATGACGTCGTCGACGCCTACCAGTTGCTGGACGAGCGTCCGCAGGACGCGCTGCAGATCGTCATCGAATTCTGAGGGGGACGAGAAGAAGATGTTCACCACCGCATGCCAGGAGCAGCTGCTGCCCGGCGAAACCCTGCAGGAGAAGTGGGACTTCGCGCGGGAGGCCGGCTACGACGCGATCGAGCTGCGCGGCAAGGGCGGCTTCGCCTTCCGCGAGCGACTGCCGGAACTGCGCCGCGCCGCGGCGGACGGCGTCGTCATGCCGACCGTGTGCGTCGACATGCTGCACTTCCTCGGCGCCTTCGACGACGAACTGCGGCGCGACGCGGTCGAGCAGCTGAAGTCCCAGCTGTCCGTCATCGCCGAACTCGGCGGCGTCGGCGCGCAGACGCCCGCCTCCTACGGGATGTTCTCCCGCCGGCTGCCCCCGTTCACCCCGCCCCGTGACGAGGCCGGCGACCGCGAGGTGCTGCTGGAGGGGCTCACCGAACTCGGCGAACACGCCAAGGCGGAGGGCGTGACGCTCTTCCTCGAGCCGCTCAACCGGTACGAGGACCACATGGTCAACCGGCTGGAGCAGGCAGCGGAGTTGATCCGCGCGGTGGGTCTGGACTCCGTACGCATCGGCGTCGACGCCTACCACATGAACATCGAGGAGTCCGATCCGCCGGCCGCCCTGCTGGCCGTCGCACCGCTCATCGGGCACGCCCAGGTCAGCGACTCCAACCGGTTCCAGCCCGGCGCCGGCCACCTGGACTGGCCGGCCTGGCTCGGCGCCCTGGACGCCGCCGGATACGACGGGCTGCTGGCACTGGAGTGCCGGCTGACCGGCGACCCCGTCGAGGCGCTGCGGTCCGTGCCGCCCTTCCTC
>DASSBO010000322.1:0-3280 GCA_035698655.1 Streptomyces sp. | reverse complement strand
TGGTTGCTGCGACGGGTCGTGGGGATCGCGATGGTTGTCGCCGCGTTGGTGCACTTCGCCGCCGCGCCGCCGCACCTCGACGAACAGTTCACGCACGGCTTGTTCTTCGTGGCCGTCGGCTGGGTTCAGTTCGTGCTGGGCGTGTTCTTGTTGGCGCGACCGCGCGGGCGCGCCTATCTGGTTGCAACCGCGGCGATCAATCTCGCGATCGTCGTCGTTTGGATTGTGTCGCGCACGGCTGGCATCGATGGGCCGGCCGAGTCGGTCGGCTTCGGCGACACCTTCGCCATGGTGCTGGAAGTTCTCATCGCAGCGGGCGCGTTCGCGCTCGGACTGCCGGCGGTGCGGCGCGCGGAGATCCCGAAGCGTACGGCGCACACGTTCGCGGGCGGCGCGATCACGGTGTGCGCGTTGCTCTTCGCGTTCGCGTTGAGTACCGGCCTCGCGACCGGACACGACCACGCGCACGTCCACGTCGACGCAGCGGGCGACGGTCACGACCACGGCGACGGCGACGGCGACCGTCACGGCCGAACCGGAACCGGCACCGACCGTCACGGAGACGAAGAAGGTCACGGTGCACGTGACGGAGACGGTGCACGCGGGCGGCGGCAACAGCGGCAGCGGCAGCGGCGCCACGGACACCGGGTCCGCCAATCACTCCGGTCTCCCGGCCGGCCCGCCACCGGGTCCCGACCTCGACTGCTCGGATCTGTCCGGACCGGTGTGGGTGGGCGGCAGCGACCCGCACGACCTGGACCGCGACGGCGACGGCATCGGGTGCGACAGCTGACCTACCCGGCCGGTTGCCGGCCGTCGGCGTCGAGCCGGCGGAGGAGTGACGTGGCCGCGTCCAGTGCCGGCTCGCGCACCACGTAGCGGGTGATGCCCCAGCGGCGCTCGTACTCGGCCAGCGCCGTGATGATCTCGCTTTCGGTGCCGATCCAGGCGTACGGCGCGGCCAGCACCTCGGCGGCCGTGCCGCCGGTCCGCTCGGCGAGGCGCCGGGCCGCCGCCTCCGCGTCGTCGGTGACCTCCACCAGCTGCACGAGCGCCTCGCGGGCGGGCGCGGTCTTCCGGCCCGCCGCGCCCTGTTCGATCAGGTCGACCTGCCGGTCGATCTCCTCGCCACGCCACCGCGTCTCGTGCTGATGGCCGTCCTGCAAGGTCCGGCCGAGCCCGCTGAGCCCGACGACGTCCGCGTGTTCGCCGGCCCACCGCAGCAGGGTGGAGTTGCCGCCGCCGAACGTGAACGGCACCGGCGACTGCACGGGGCGCGGTGACTCCAGCCGCGCGGCCGTCGCCCGGAGCTCGGGGCCGTCGAGCGTGACCTCTTCGCCCGCCAGCAGCGCGCGGCACGCCTCGGCCACGGCGAGGAAGCGCCGCACCCGCCCGGCGACGTCCGGCCGGTGCGAGCCGAGCATCTCCCACTCGACGGGCGTGTGCCCGGCGCCCAGCGCCAGCCGGGCGCGCCCGCCGGAGACGACGTCGAGCGTCGCGACGTCACTGGCGAGCAACAGCGGCTCGCGCACGCCCGCCTGCGAGACGTAAGAGCCGAGCCCGATCCGCCCGGTGACGGCGGCCGCGGCCGCGAGGGCGACGAATGGCGACGCCGTCGTCCCCGGATGGTCGGCAGCCAGCAGCGCGTCGAAGCCCGCCACCTCACAGCGGCGCGCCAGGTCCGTCCAGGACGCCGCATCATGCGGTTGAGCCACAAGGGAGATCGAGACCATCCCCGCATCGTGCCACCGCCGGGCCGGGAAACGACCCGGCGAGCGCCGGCATCAGCTCACCGCGAACGGCTGCGGCGCCGGCTGTTCAGTAGTGATACCGGGCCTGCACGACAGTCAGTTCGTCTCCCCGCACCCGGTAAACGAGGCGATGTTCCTCATCGATCCGCCGGGACCAGTAGCCGCTCAGGTCCCCCTTGAGCGGCTCCGGCTTGCCGATGCCGGCGAACGGGTCCCGCTTGCTGTCCTCGATGAGTCGGTTGATGCGCTTGACCATGCGGCGGTCCGTCTCGGACCAGTACACGTAGTCCGCCCAGCCATGCTCGGTGAATACGGTCTTCACTCGGCCTCATCGGCCTCGATGAGCTCATGAGGCTCGACGTGCCCGCGCTCGGCCTCCGCGATCGACTCGGCGAGCCGTCGGGCATTGGCGGGCGAACGGAGCAGGTAGATCGTCTCCTGCCAGGAGGTGAAGTCCTCCTCCGACAGCAGCACGGCATTGCCGTTACGCGACGTGATGTGTATGGGTGCACGGTCGTCGTTGACCTTCTCGATCAACGGGAACAGGTTCTTCCGAGCCTCGCTTGCGGTGATGGACACGGCCCGCTCCCTTCGCTCACACGCCCAGACTGGTACAAGATATCGTACCACTAAAACGGGAACGAAAGCCGCTCAGGGCCCGTCGTCTCCGGTCCGGCGGCGGAGCCGGGTCGCCAGGCGGTAGTCGACTCGCACGTCCCGGTAGTCGGTTCCGGCCTCCACCCGGTCGGGGAGGTTTCTCCGCTCGCTGCGCGAGACCGACTCACGCCCCGGCGAGCCGTGGAAGCCGACGTGGGTCTCCGGCTCGTCACCGAAACGGAGTTCGTCGGCCGCGACGCCGGCCGTCATCTCGATGTCGGGGCGGACCGGAACGTCGAACGTGCTCTGGTTTCATGGCGGTTCGCGGCGCTCACGGCCGCGCGCGGGCCGCCGCCGCGGAGTCCCCGAAGAGCGGCCGGAGACGGTGCTGCCCGCGCGTTTCGCGGTGCCGGCGGCCGTCTCTCCGGCCTTCCGCGCGGTGCGGCCGGCCTCGTCGACCACCTTCCCTGCGCTCTTGCCGACGCCCTTGGTGGTTTCGCCGGCGCCTTCGCCGACATCCTCCACCGCGCCCCCGGCGCCTTCGCCGACGTCCTCCACCGCACTGCCGGCGCCCTCGCCGACGTCCTCCACCGCACTGCCGGCCCCCTCCCCGACGTCCTCCACCGCACTGCCGGCCCCCTCCCCAACATCCTCGACAGCGCTGCCGGCTCCGCGGCCCAGCTCGCCGACGGCCTCCCGCGCGCCGCCGCCGATCTCCTGCGCCGCGGCACCCAGGCCCGACGTGAGGTGCTCGAGGATCTCCGGATTCCGGTCGATGGTCGTCAGCACCCGGCCGATGACCTGGGCGACGTTGTCGAGGCGCACCTTGAGCAGCGCCTGTGCGTCCACGCCCTTGATGTCCAGTTGCACGCGACCGAGGTCGACGTCCGCGCCCACGTTGAGCTTGAGGATGTCCAGTACCTCGGCCTGCA
>DASSBO010000321.1:0-7508 GCA_035698655.1 Streptomyces sp. | reverse complement strand
GGTGAGCGAACGCCCCCGTACCCCGCGCCGGCTTCCCGGCCCCGCCCGCGGCCGCCCGGCCCCCCGGCCGGCCGCCGGTGTCCGGCTGGCGAACCACCGGCCCCGGCTGCGCATGATCGGCCTGGTCCTCACCCTCATCGTCACCGTCTTCGCCGCCCGCCTGCTGCAGGTGCAGGCGGTCGACGCCGGCGCCTACGCGGAGAAGGCCGCCGTCAACCGCTACATCACGGTGCCGCTCGCCGCCGAGCGCGGCACCATCACCGCGCGCGACGGCAACCCGCTGGCCACCACCGTCGACGCCTACGACATCACCGCCGACCCGTATCTGTTCACCAAGGACATCACCGGTGTCGGCGACGCCCCGGAACAGGCGGCCCAGCTGCTGGCCCCCATCCTCGACGCCGACGCGGCGGACCTCGCCGACAAGCTCTCCCGCGACGGCACCCGGTACGTGCTGCTCGCCCGCAAGCGGACCCCGCAGGCCTGGCAGCAGATCAAGGACCTGAAGCAGACCCTGGCCGGAAAGGCCGCCGACGGCGAGGGCGCCAACGTACTCGCCGGCGTGTACGCCGAGGAGCACGCCAAGCGCGTCTACCCCGACCACGAGCTCGCCGCCAACGTGCTCGGCTTCGTCAACGCCGCGGGCGAGGGCGCCGGCGGCCTCGAGGCGAAGTACGACGACAAGCTCGCCGGCGAGGACGGCAAGATCACCTACGCCCAGTCCGGCGGCCGTCAGGTGCCCACCGCGGGCGTGCAGGAGCACCCGGCCGTCCCCGGGACCGACCTCCAGCTCACCCTCGACCGCGACATCCAGTGGACCGCGCAGCGGGCCATCAGCGAGCAGGTGAAGGAGTCGCACGCGGACGGCGGCTACGTCGTCGTCCAGGACCCCGCCACCGGCGAGATCCTCGCCATGGCGTCCGCCCCCGGCTACGACCCGAACCACATCCGCCGTGCCGACGCCGACGCGCTGGGCAACCCCGCCGTCCAGGACGCCTACGAGCCGGGCTCCACCGCCAAGGTGATGTCGATGGCGGCCGTCATCAACGAGGGCGTCGCCACCCCGCGCACGCACGTGACCGTGCCCAACCGGCTGCCGCGCGCCGACCGGCGCTTCTCCGACGACATCGACCACCCGACCTGGCACCTGACCCTGACCGGAGTGCTCGCCAAGTCCAGCAACATCGGCACCATCCTGGCCACCGAACAGCTCGGCGACACCCGCAAGGAGATCAACAAGACGCTCTGGAGCTATCTGCACAAGTTCGGCATGGGCCGCCGCTCCGGACTCGGGTTCCCCGGCGAGACGCCCGGCCTGCTCGCGCAGCCCGAGGACTGGAAGGGCTCCCGGCAGTACACCATCCCCTTCGGGCAGGGCTTCTCGCTCACCGCGCTGCAGGCCGCCTCGATCTACTCCACCATCGCCAACGGCGGGGTGCGCGTGCAGCCCAGCCTGGTACGCGGCACCACCGGCCCCGACGGCCACTACACCCCCGCGCCCGAACCGGACAAGCGCCGCGTCGTGAGCGAGAAGAGCGCGCGCACCGTCTCCCGGATGCTCGAGCGGGTCGTCTCCAGCGACGTCGGCACCGGCCAGGTCGCGAGCATCCCCGGCTACCTCGTCGCAGGGAAGACCGGCACGGCCAACCGGGTGGATCCCGAGACGGGCGTGTACAACGGCTACACCTCGTCCTTCGCGGGATTCGCTCCGGCGGACAACCCGCAGGTCACGGTCTACTGTGCGGTGCAGAACCCGCGCAAGGGGAGCTACTTCGGATCCGACGTGTGCGGCCCCGTCTTCCGCCACGTCATGCAGTTCTCCCTCAAGACCCTCCAGGTGCCGCCGACCGGCGCCGAGTCCCCGAACATCCCGGTCTCCTTCGAACCGGACCACTGACCGGAGCAGCACGTGAGTACCATCACCGACGGCGAGGAGAACCGGCCCGCCACCCCCCGGAGGCCCCGGCCCTCGCTTCGCGGCGGGCACCGCACGACGGGTACGCTCACCGCCGTGCCACACGCTGATCAGAACACCTCCGCACCACCCCGCCCGGAGCGGGTGCGCCCCGTGCCGCTCACGGAACTCGCCGCACACCTGGGCATCGAGGCGCCGGGCGGCGACGCCTCTGCCACCGGGATCACGCACGACTCGCGCGCGGTGCGTCCCGGTGACGTCTACGCCGCCCTGCCCGGCGCCCGCTTCCACGGCGCCGACTTCGCGACCCAGGCCGCCAGCCTCGGCGCCGTCGCCGTGCTGACCGATCCGGGCGGCACCGAGCGCGCCGCCGCGACCGGCCTGCCCGTGCTCACCGTCCCGAACCCGCGCGCCCGCATGGGCGCGCTCGCCGCGGCGCTGTACGGCAACCCGGGTGCGGACCTGCTGCAGATCGGCATCACCGGCACCTCCGGCAAGACGACCACCGCCTACCTCATCGAGGGCGGGCTGCGGCAGGCCGCCCTCAAGGACGGCTCGCTCACCGGGCTCATCGGCACCGTCGAGTCCCGCATCGGCGACGAGCGCATCAAGTCCGAGCGCACCACCCCGGAGGCCACCGACCTGCAGGCCCTCTTCGCCGTCATGCGCGAGCGCGGCGTCTCCTCGGTGGCCATGGAGGTCTCCAGCCACGCCCTGGTCCTGGGCCGGGTCGACGGCTGCGTGTTCGACATCGGCGTCTTCTTGAACCTCAGCCCCGAGCACCTGGACTTCCACCCGGACATGGAGGACTACTTCCAGGCGAAGGCACAGCTGTTCACCCGGAACCGCTCCCGGGCCGGCGTCGTCAACTTCGACGACGAGTACGGCTTCCGCCTCCTCGAGGAGTCCGAGGTGCCGGTCACGAGCTTCTCCGCCGAGGGGCACCCGGACGCCGACTGGCGCGCCGCGGACGTGCTGATCGGCCCGATGGGCTCCACCTTCACCGCGCTCGGGCCGAACGGGGAGACCGTGCGCGCCTCGGTGCCGCTGCCCGGCCCGTTCAACGTCGCCAACGCGCTCGCCGCGATCACGGCGCTGACCGCCGCGGGCGTCGACGCACAGACCGCCGCCGACGGGATCGCCGCCGTGCCCGGCGTGCCCGGCCGGCTGGAGCGGGTGGACGCCGGCCAGCCGTACCTGGCCATGGTCGACTACGCGCACAAACCCGACGCCGTCGAATCGGTCCTCTACGCCGTCCGCAAGGTCACCGAGGGCAAGGTGCACACCGTCCTCGGCTGCGGCGGCGACCGCGACCCGCACAAGCGCACCGCCATGGGCGCCGCGCTCGCCCGGCTCTCCGACACCGCCGTGCTCACCTCCGACAACCCCCGTTCGGAGGACCCGCTGGCCATCCTGGCCACCATGCTGGGCGGCGCGGCCACCGTGCCCTCCTACGAACGCGGCACCGTGCTGCTCGAGGAGGACCGCGCCTCGGCCATCGCCGTCGCCGTCGCACACGCCGGGCCCGGTGACACCGTGCTGGTCCTGGGCAAGGGCCACGAACAGGGCCAGGACATCGCCGGCGTGATCCGCCCCTTCGACGACCGGCAGGTGCTGCGCGAGGCCATCGAGCAGGCCGCGGCCGACCAAGCCGACCACGAAACCGACCAGGACCGATGATCCCCCTCTCCCTCGCTGAGATCGCCGCTGTCGTCTCGGGACAGCTGTGCGACATACCAGACCCGCAGACCGCCGTCACCGGGCCGGTCGTCAAGGACTCCCGTGACGTGGTGCCCGGCGCACTGTTCGTCGCCTTCGCCGGGGCCCGCGTCGACGGCCACGACTTCGCCCACGAGGTCGTCGGCAACGGTGCCACGGCCGTGCTCGCCCAGCGCCCCGTGGGGGTGCCGGCCGTCGTCGTGGAGGACGTGACCACGGCGCTGGGGGCACTGGCCCGCCACGTCATCGACGTGCTGGGCACCCAGGTCACCGCGCTCACCGGCTCCGCCGGCAAGACCAGCACCAAGGACCTGATCGCACAACTGCTGCAGCGGCTCGGTCCCACGGTGTGGACGCCGGGCTCCCTCAACAACGAGATCGGCCTGCCGCTCACCGCGCTGAGCAGCAGCACGGACACCCGGCACCTGGTGCTGGAGATGGGCGCCCGCGGCATCGGCCACATCCGCTACCTGACCGGGCTGACCCCGCCGCGCGTGGGCGTCGTCCTCAACGTCGGCAGCGCGCACCTGGGGGAGTTCGGCAGCCGCGAGAACATCGCCCAGGCCAAGGGCGAGCTGGTCGAGGCGCTGCCGTCGGCCGAGGAGGGCGGCATCGCCGTGCTCAACGCCGACGACCCCCTGGTGCGTGCCATGGCCGCCCGCACCACCGCCCGCGTCGTGTACTTCGGGGAGTCCGCCGAGGCGCACATCCGGGCCGAGAACGTCCGTCTCACCGACGACGGACGGCCTTCGTTCACCCTTCACACACCCTCCGGGTGCGGCGATGTGACGATGCGGTTGTACGGTGAGCACCACGTGTCGAACGCGCTCGCCGCGGCGGCCGTCGCCTGTGAGTCGGGCATGCCCGCTGAGGGAATCGCCGAAGCGCTCTCCGCTGCGGACACCCTCTCGTCGTGGCGGATGGAGGTACGGGAACGCGCGGACGGCGTCACGATCGTCAACGACGCCTACAACGCGAACCCGGAGTCCATGCGGGCAGCACTGCGCGCACTCGTCGCGATCGGCCGCGGGCGCCGCACCTGGGCGGTGCTCGGCGAGATGGCCGAGCTCGGTGACGAGTCGCTCACCGAGCACGACGCGGTCGGACGGCTCGCCGTCCGGCTCAACGTCAACAAGCTCGTGGCGGTGGGCGGCCGGGAGGCCGGCTGGCTGGACATGGGCGCCAAGAACGAGGGTTCGTGGGGTGAGGAGTCGGTGCACGTGTCCGACGCTCAGGCGGCGGTCGACCTGCTGCGCAGTCAACTGCTGCCGGGGGACGTGGTCCTGGTGAAGGCTTCCCGATCGGCCGGTCTGGAGCGCGTCGCGCTCGGCCTGCTCGAGGGTGAGGTCCAGGCCGGATGAGGCAGATCCTCTTCTCGGGAGTCATCGGACTCTTCCTGTCCCTGGTCGGGACGCCACTGCTCATCAAACTGCTCGCCTCCCGCGGATACGGCCAGTTCATCCGCGACGACGGCCCGCAGAACCACCACAGCAAGCGCGGCACCCCGACCATGGGCGGCATCGCCTTCATCCTGGCGACGCTCATCGCCTACGCGCTGACCAAACTGCTCACCGGCAGCGAACCCAGCTTCTCCGGCGTGCTGGTGCTCTTCCTGTTCGCCGGGATGGGCCTGGTCGGGTTCCTCGACGACTACATCAAGATCGTCAAGCAGCGCAGCCTCGGCCTGCGCGCCAAGGCGAAGATGGCCGGGCAGCTCATCGTCGGCATCGCCTTCGCCGTCCTGGCCCTCAACTTCCCCGACGCCCGCGGCCTGACTCCCGCCTCCACCAGACTGTCCTTCACCCAGGACTTCGGCTGGTCCATCGGGCCGGTGCTGTTCGTCGTCTGGGCGCTGTTCATGACCCTGGCCATGTCCAACGGCGTGAACCTGACGGACGGTCTGGACGGCCTGGCCACGGGCGCATCCGTGATGGTCTTCGGTGCCTACACCTTCATCGGCGTGTGGGAGTACCAGGAGTCCTGCGCCTTCAGCGCGACCGCGGGCCCCGCGTGCTACGAGGTGCGCAACCCGCTCGACCTGGCCGTCGTCGCCGCCGCGCTGATGGGCGCCTGCTTCGGCTTCCTGTGGTGGAACACCTCGCCCGCGAAGATCTTCATGGGCGACACCGGCTCGCTCGCGCTGGGCGGCGCGCTGGCCGGCCTGGCCATCTGCTCCCGCACCGAACTGCTGCTCGCCGTGCTCGGCGGCCTGTTCGTGCTCATCACCATGTCCGTGGTCATCCAGGTGGGCTCGTTCCGGCTCACCGGGAAACGGGTCTTCAAGATGGCACCGCTGCAGCACCACTTCGAGCTCAAGGGGTGGTCCGAAGTCCTTGTCGTGGTCCGGTTCTGGATCATCCAGGGCATGTGCGCCATCGTCGGCATCGGCCTGTTCTACGCGGCCTGGGCGGCCAGCAAGTGAGCGGCGCCGAGGACTTCGCCGGCCGGCGGGTCACCGTCGCCGGTCTCGGTGTGAGCGGAGTGAGCGCGGCCCGCGCCCTGGCCCGGCTCGGGGCACACGTCACCGTCGTCGACGGCGGCGACGGCCCCGCGCAGCGGGAGCGTGCGGCCGGGATCGAGGGCACCGACGGCATCGCCGTGCGGCTCGGGGACGGCGACTCGCTGCCCGAGGGCACCGACATCGTCGTCACCTCGCCCGGCTGGCGGCCGGACAGCCCGCTGTTCGCCGCGGCCGCCGACGCGGGCGTCCCCGTCTGGGGCGACGTCGAGGTGGCGTGGCGGCTGCGCGGACCCGACGCGCCGGACTGGCTCGCCGTCACCGGCACCAACGGCAAGACCACCACCGTCCGGATGCTCGCGGCGATCCTCGAGGCGGCCGGCCTGCGCACCGCGGCCGTGGGGAACATCGGTACGCCGATCGTGGACGTCGTCCTGGACGAACAGCGCTACGACGTGCTGGCCGTCGAACTCTCCAGCTACCAGCTGCACTGGGCGCCCAGCCTGCGCGTGCACTCCGGCGCCGTCCTCAACCTCGCACCCGACCACCTCGACTGGCACGGCTCCATGGCGGCCTACGCCGCCGACAAGGGCCGCATCTACGAGGGCAACCGGGTCGCCTGCGTCTACAACGCGGCCGACCCGGCCACCGAGGAGCTGGTGCGCGAGGCCGACGTCGTCGAGGGCTGCCGGGCGATCGGCTTCACCCTCGGTACCCCCGGGCCCGCACAGCTCGGCGTGGTCGAGGACCTGCTCGTCGACCGGGCGTTCGTGACCGACCGGCAGCGGCAGGCCCAGGAACTGGCCGCGGCCGGCGACGTCACACCGCCCGCGCCGCACAACATCGCCAACGCACTGGCCGCCGCCGCCCTCGCGCGCGCCTACGGCGTGCCGCCGTCCGCCGTCCGCGACGGTCTGCGGGGCTTCCGGCCCGACCCGCACCGGATCGAACAGGTCGCGCAGCTGGCCGGCGTCACCTACGTCGACGACTCCAAGGCCACCAACACCCACGCGACGGCCGCCTCGCTGGCCGCCTACGACTCGGTGGTCTGGATCGCCGGCGGCCTGGCCAAGGGCGCCACGTTCGACGAACTGGTCGGCGACGCGGCCGGCCGGCTGCGCGGCGCCGTCCTCATCGGGCGTGACCGGCAGCTCATCGCCGAAGCGCTCGCGCGACACGCCCCGGATGTCCCGGTCGTCGACCTCGACCGGACCGACACTGGGGCCATGGCGGCGGCGGTCGCCGAAGCCGCCCGCCTCGCACGGGCCGGGGACACCGTGCTCATGGCACCGGCCTGCGCGTCGATGGACATGTTCACGAACTACCACGCCCGCGGTGAGGCGTTCGCCGAGGCGGTCCGCGCACTGGAGCCCGGGCCGGCCGCCGAGCAACAGCACTAGGCCCGCCGGCCCTCCG
>DASSBO010000320.1:0-4270 GCA_035698655.1 Streptomyces sp. | reverse complement strand
GGTGAACGTCCACTCGGGCACGATCGGCACGAACACGTGCAGTCCGCGCCCCCCGGACGTCTTCGGCAGGCCGTGCAGCCCGAGCTCCTCCAGCAGCGGACGCAGTTGCCCGGCGGCCCACACGGCGTCGGAGTAGTCGGTGCCCGGCTGCGGGTCCAGGTCGATGCGCAGCTCGTCCGGATGGTCGGTGTCGCCGCGGCGCACCGGCCACGGATGGAAGGTCAGACAACCCAGGTTGGCGGCCCACACCACCGCGGCCGGCTCCGTCGGGCAGATCTCGTCGGCGTACCGGCCGCTGGGGAAGGAGATCCGCCCGGTCGGGATCCACTCGGGCGTGTACTTCGGCGCCCGCTTCTGGAAGAACGACTCGCCCTCTACGCCGTCCGGGTACCGCTCCATGGTCGTCGGCCGGTCGCGCAGCGCCCGCACCACGCCCTCGCCCACGGACTCGTAGTACCGTGCCACGTCCAGCTTGGTGTAACCCCGCCGGGGGAAGAGGACCTTGTCCGGGTGGGAGACGCGCACCGCGCGCCCGCCCACCGTCAGTTCCACCGCGTCCGCCATACCGGCACGCTAGGACCCCGCGGCCGCCGCCGCGCGCCGACGGGCCGAAAGGCGGACAATCGGGGCATCATGCAGCTTCCCGTGATGCCCCCGGTACGGCCGATGCTCGCCAAGGCCGCGGCCCGGATCCCGCCCGGCATGAGCTACGAGGCCAAGTGGGACGGCTTCCGCGCCGTCGTCTTCCGCGACGGCGACGAGATCGAGATCGGCAGCCGCTCCACCAAGCCGCTCATACGCTACTTCCCCGAACTGGTCACCGCGCTGCGCGCGAACCTGCCGCGCCGCTGCGTCGTCGACGGTGAGATCATCGTCGTCCAGGACGGCAGGCTCGAGTTCGAGACGCTGCTGGAGCGCATCCACCCGGCCGACTCCCGGGTGCGGATGCTCGCCGAGCGCACCCCCGCGAGCTTCGTCGCCTTCGACCTGCTCGCGCTGGAGGACACCGACGTGATGCAGGTGCCGCAGCGCGAGCGGCGCCATGCGCTGACCGAGCTGCTCGAGGAGACCGAGGACCCGGTCTTCCTCGCCCCCGCCACCCACGACCGCGACCTGGCCGAGCAGTGGTTCGAGCAGTTCGAGGGCGCCGGGCTGGACGGGGTGGTGGCCAAGCGGCTCGACCTGCCCTACCGCCCGAACGAACGCGTCATGGTCAAGGTCAAGCACGAGCGGACCGCCGACTGCGTCGTGGCCGGATACCGGCGGCACAAGACGGGCGACGTCGTCGGGTCACTGCTGCTCGGGCTGAACGACGCGGAGGGCAACCTGCAGCACGTGGGCGTGTGCGGCGCCTTCTCCATGCGCCGCCGGCAGGAGCTGAAGGAGGAGCTGGAGCCGCTGCGCATGACGGACGCCCGCGACCACCCCTGGGCCGACTGGGCCCGCGAGGAGGCACACGCCGAGCAGCGGATGCCCGGCGGCCCCAGCCGGTGGAACGCGGCCAAGGACCTGTCCTGGGTGCCGTTGCGCCCGGAACGGGTGTGCGAAGTGGCCTACGACCACATGCAGGGCACCCGGTTCCGGCACACCACCCAGTTCCGGCGCTGGCGTCCGGACCGGGAACCGGAGGGGTGTACGTACGCCCAACTGGAGGAACCCGTCAGCTACGACCTCGACGAAGTGCTGCGCGGCCCGGTCCGCTGACCGGCCGTTTCACGCTCTTGGCCGGGCGGGGCAATCCGCCGGCGCCGCGGCTCCGAACAGCGGGCAGGACTCCGGCGCCAGGCAGCGGCCGCCCGACGGCCGCGGAAGGAGAGCGAGGAACGGATGCACGTCGGTCTGCTGAGAACGGTCGGTGCCGCGACGGCGGCCTACGGACTGGCGGTCACCGCCTGGCCGGCGCTGCTGGCCAGGCCCTCCGGCCTGGTGGACACCCGCGGCCGCACCGAGGCGCGCACCCGCACCTCGCTGCGCCCGCTGGCCTGGCGTGACGCGGCGAACGGCGCGGCGATGATGCTGGCCCCCGCCGGCGGCACACTGCGCACCGCCGCACTGCTGCGGATCGCCGCCGACCTCGGCGACGCCCTGCTGCTGGGCGTGACGCTGCCCGGGCGCGGCACCCGCGCCAAGGCCGTCGCGGTCTCCGTCGGCTGGGCCTCACTCTCGGCGGCCGGGCTGCTCGCCGGGGAAGCGGACGGGTGAGGCCGGGCGTGCTCCTCGACCGTTCCGGCGCCGGCGCCACTGCGCTGCCCGCGCTGTCCCTGCGCCGCTCCGCGGCCGCGCCGCGCGGCGCGGTGCTCGTCCTGCACGGCGGCCGCGCCGACGCCCTGGAGCCGCCGACCCGGCTGAACCTGCCCGCACGGCGCATGCGGCCCTTCCTGCGCGCCCTGTGCCGGGCCACCGACTCCCGGCACATCGCCGTCGGCAGCGTGCGCTACACCCACCGCGGCTGGAACGGCGACCGGCGCGACGCCGCGCGGGACGCCCGCCGCGCGCTGGAGGAACTGCTGGCGCAGACCGGGCCGGTCCCGGTGGTGCTCGTCGGGCACTCCATGGGTGGCCGCGCCGCACTGGACGCCGGCGGCCTCCCGCAGGTGTGCGGCGTCGTCGGCCTGGCGCCGTGGTGCCCCGTCGGCGAACCGGTGGACCACCTGCGCGGCACCGAGGTGGTGCTGCTGCACGGGGACCGCGACCGGATGACCGACCCGCGCGGCTCGCTGGACCTCGTCCACCGGGCGCAGGCGGCCGGCGTCCCGGCCCGGTACGTGCCGGTGCCCGGCGGCGACCACGCGATGCTGCGCAGGGCCGGAGCGTGGCACGCGATGACCACGGACCTGGTGACCGGCATGCTCCGCCGTCAGGAGGAGTGAGGTGGAGCATGCACGGAACGGCCGCCGCGGAAGATCCTCCCGCGGCGGCCGTCTTCGTCTCCCCGACGGGGTCCGCTCAGCCCGCGGCCGCCAGGGCACGCAACTGCTCGGTCAGCTTCTCGACCGGCTGGTAGGTGGCGCCCAGCACAGCGACGTGCTTCCAGTGCAGCGTCCCGTCGGCAGCCACCACGAACACCGAGCGCCGCAGCCCGATGCCGGGCGCCGCGACACCGAAGGCGCGTGCCGCGCTGCGGTCGGTGTCGGCGAGCAGCGGAATCCGCAGGTCGTACTTCCGGGCGAACGCCTCGTGGCTGTCCAGCCCCTGCGGGCTGATGCCCCACACCTCGGCGCCCAGACCCGTGAACTGTTCGAGCCCCGAGGAGTAGGTGCACAGCTGCCGGGTGCACACGGAGGTGTCGTCGCCGGGGTAGAACGCGAGTACGACGGGCCGCCCCCGCTGCCCGGCCAGCACGTACCTGCTTCGCCGGAAGCCCTCGCCGGTCAGCACCCCGCCCTCCAGGGCGAGTTCCGGGGCGGGCTGTCCTGGGGCCGGTGAAGAGGCCATGGTTCTCCCTGTCTTTGCGGTGTCAGTGGTCGGCGGAGCCGCCGGCGCCCCGGCCGACCCGCAGGGCCCAGCAGACCAGCGGCACCTGCAGCGGCAGCCGCCCGTAGGCGACGGCCCGCTGCGACGCGGGGCGGTGCCGCCAGTCCAGCGCCATCTGCACGTTGGCCGGGAAGACGGCGGCGAACAGTCCGGCCGCGGCGAGCGCGCCGGGGGGGCGAAGTGCCCGATCCCTGCGGCCGTCAGCAGACCGGCGAGCATGCGAGCGGAGGGGGCGGCCATGTCGTGCTCCTCCTGGGACGAGCGTGGTTACCGATAAGTAACACCTGTGGTGGAGGCTGGGCAAGACCGGGCGCGGGCCCGCGGGCGGCGTCGTCGAAGGGGAGGCGACGACGCCGCCCGGCGGCGGGTCACTTCTTCGGCATCAGGACGCTGTCGACGATGTAGACGGTTGCGTTCTTCGTCTGCACGTTGCCGCAGACCACGTTCGCGGTGTCGTTGACCTTGTAGGAGGTGCCCGAGCCGGAGGTGGTGAGCGTGGCGCCGTTCAGCGTCTTGTACTCGCCGTTCTCCAGATCCTTCGGCGTCAGCTTCTGGCCGACGACGTGGTAGGTGAGGATGTCGGTCAGCTTCTTCTTGTCGTTCAGGACGGCGTCCAGCGTGTCCTTGGGGATCTTCTTGAAGGCGTCGTTGGTCGGCGCGAAGACCGTGATGTTCTCCGCGTTGTTCAGGGTGTCGACCAGGCCGGCCTTCTTCACCGCGCTGACCAGGGTGGACAGGGCGGGGTTGTGCGAAGCCGCGGTCGCGACCGGGTCCTGGGCCATGCCCTTGAAGCTGC
>DASSBO010000319.1:0-9069 GCA_035698655.1 Streptomyces sp. | reverse complement strand
CGCGATCACGAACGGCAGACCCGAGTTCTCGAAGTAGTCCACCGCCGGGAAGCAGTCCGCCAGCCGGCGGGTGTCCACCAAAACCACCGCACCGATCGCACCGCGGACCAGGTCGTCCCACATGAACCAGAACCGGTCCTGACCCGGCGTACCGAACAGGTACAGGATCAGATCGTCGTCGAGGGTGATACGGCCGAAGTCCATCGCCACCGTCGTGGTGGTCTTGTCCGCCGTGTGCGTCAGGTCGTCCACGCCGGCCGAGGCCGACGTCATCACGGCCTCGGTACGCAGCGGATTGATCTCCGAGACCGCGCCGACGAAGGTCGTCTTGCCCACGCCGAAACCGCCGGCCACCACGATCTTCGCGGACGTCGTCGTGCGGGCCGGCGCCCCGGGCCCGGCCGGTCCGCCCGCCGCGTACGGGCTAGAGCTTGCGTAGTCCACTGAGCACCCTTTCCAGCAGTGTCACGTCGGGGGCACCGCCGGACTCGGCGCTGCCGCCGGGCTGATGGATGGCCACCATCCCGGCCTCGGCCAGGTCGGCGACGAGGATCCGGGCCACCCCCAGCGGGATGGCGAGGAGTGCGGAGACCTCCGCCACCGACTTCACCTCGCGGCACAGGCCGCATATCCGCTGGTGCTCCGGCAGCAGCCCCTGAAGGTGCGTCGGATCCGCGCTCGTGCTGACCAGGGCCTCGATGGCCAGCTGGTAGCGCGGCCGGGTCCGGCCACCTGTCATGGCGTACGGCCGCACCAGCGGCTGGTCGCCCTCACCCCCGTACGGCGCCGAGTAGTTCGAGGCGCCGTAGGGACCTGGCGAGGCGGGCGGCGGGGTCATGGCTCCTCCGGGCGAAGCAATCTGTCGTCGATGCGGACTGTGGTGCTCATGTGGGGGGAGCTTTCACGTCAGTTGAGGATGCTGCCCTGGAGTTCGGCCCGCACGTCGGGAGTCAGCACGGTGCCGGCGCGGTCGACCAGCAGGGCCATCTCGTAGCCGACGAGACCGATGTCGGCCTCCGGATGGGCGAGAACGGCCAGCGACGAACCGTCCGAGATGGACATGATGAAAAGGAATCCCCGTTCCATCTCCACCACCGTCTGGTTCACGATGCCGCCCTCGAAGATCCGGGAGGCCCCCGCGGTCAGCGAGGTCAGCCCGGACGCGACCGCCGCCAGCTGGTCGGCGCGGTCGCGCGGGAAACCCTCCGACATGGCCAGAAGGAGGCCGTCGGCGGAGACCACCACCGTGTGCGACACACCGGGTGTGTTCTCCACGAAGTTGGTGATCAACCAGTTCAGATTCTGCGCCGCCTGGCTCATCGGACTCAACTAACGCTCCTGCTGGTAGGTGGGGCCGACGCCGTGACCAGGACCGGCAGGACCGTTGCCTGCCTGCCGGCCCTGCTGGATGCCACGGCGGAGGTTGGTGAGCCGACCGCGTACGTCGGCCGGTGCACGGGAGACCGCCGGACCGGAACGGGCGGTCGACGACTGCTGCTGCGCGGTTCCCGCGACGAGATTGGCACGGGGCACCCGACGCGGCAGCCCCGAGGTGGTGACGCCGCCGGCGGCGGGCTGGCGGACCTGTTCGGCCCGGCGCCAGCGCTCGTCGTTCGGCGAGGCTCCCCAGCCGCCCGCGGTCTCCTCGCCGGGCCCTGCCGGCGGTCCGCCGGCAGCCTGCGGGCCCCGCGCGCCTTCCCGCCGCGGCAGTCCGCCGCCCGTCCGGTCGGCGGAGAACTCGGCGGAGGCCGGTGCGGAGTGCTGCGGGGCGGACTGCGGCTGCGCCCGCCGGCCGTTGAACCAGTTCGACTCCATGGAGGAGAAGATCGGCGTCGGCACGTCGTCGCCCGCGGGCGGGACGGCCGGGATGCCGTAGTCCGCCTCGGGCGGCGCCTGGTGCCGCCGGGGCTCGGCCGGCTGAGCGGGGCCGCTCTGCACGGGGTGGCCACCGGTGGTCTCCCCGACGGGCTCGGGCTCCTCGTGGCCCCGCGGGCCGTCCTCGGGCCGCGAGGCCTGCGCCCAGCTCGGCCGGGCGTACTCGCCGCTCGCCTGGTCCGCCTGGTAGCCCTGGCCGGGCGCTCCCACGCCGGTCTCCGGCCCACGGGCCGGCGGCGGACCGTCGAAGGACGACGGACGCTCGAACTGCTGGGTGTCACCCGGGCCGCCGCCTCCGGGCAGCTCGCCGACCGGCGCGCCACGGGTGGGCAGCGGAGCCGGACGGTCCGCGCCGCGGTCGCCCTCGTCCGCGCGGCCCGGCGCCACCGGACGCGTCGGCAGGCCGCCCAGGCCGTTGCCGTCCCGGCCGGCGGGCGGACCGCCCACGGGCGCGGGCCCGGCTCCGGGCAGCGCCGGACGCGGCGCACCGCCGCCGACCTGGCCGCGGTCGGGGGCCGAGCCGAGCCGGGGAGCGGCACCGGCGCCCTGGGCGGGGCGGTTGTCCCGCTGCAGGGCCGCCGCGATGTTGCCGGCCTTGGATCCGCCGTTGCCGCCGTTGCCGCCGGGGCCGCCGCCGAGCGGTGCGCCCGGCTTGCCCATGCCGGCCTGCGCGCCCTGGGCGACGTCGACCGGAAGCATGACGAGTGCGGTGGTGCCGCCCGAGTCCGAGGGCCGCAGCTGGATGCGGATGCCGTGCCGCAGCGACAGGCGGCCGACCACGAACAGGCCCATGCGGCGGGAGACGGAGACGTCGACCGTGGGCGGGTTCGCCAGCCGCTCGTTGATCGAGGACAGGTCCTCCGGGGACAGGCCGATGCCGGTGTCGTGGATCTCCACCAGCACCCGGCCGTCGGGCAGCGCGTGACCGGTGACCTTGACCTTGGTCTGCGGCGAGGAGAAGGAGGTGGCGTTCTCCAGCAGCTCGGCCAGCAGGTGGACGAGGTCGTTGACGACCCGGCCGGCGACCTCGGTCGTCGGCACGGCGCTGAGTTCGATGCGCTCGTACTGCTCCACCTCGGACGCCGCGGCGCGCAGCACGTCGACCAGCGGGACGGGACGCGTCCAGCGGCGGCCGGGCTCCTCGCCGGCGAGGACGAGGAGGTTCTCGCCGTTGCGCCGCATGCGGGTCGCCAGGTGGTCCAGCTTGAACAGGGAGGACAGCTGGTCCGGGTCGGCCTCGCGGGACTCCAGCTCCGAGATGAGCGAGAGCTGGCGCTGGATGAGGCCCTGGCTGCGGCGCGAGAGGTTGGTGAACATCGCGTTGACGTTGCCCCGCAGCAGCGCCTGCTCGCCGGCGAGGCGGACCGCCTCGCGGTGCACGTCGTCGAACGCCGCGGCGACCCGGCCGATCTCGTCCCGGCTGTGCACGCCGACCGACTCCACGGACGTGTCCACGTCCTGCGGGTCGGACTCGGACATCTGCTTGACCAGCTCGGGCAGCCGGCGGCGGGAGACCTCCTGCGCGGTGTCCTGCAGCCGGCGCAGCGAGCGGACCATGGAGCGGGCCACGACGAAGGCGCCGACCAGCGAGACGCCCAGCACGAGCAGGATGACCGCGAGGTTGAGGTAGGCCTCGTACTGCGCCTCGGAGCGCAGCGTGCGCGCCTGCTGCTCCATCGCGGTGAGCAGCGACCGCTCGATCTTGCCCATCTCGTCGATCTTGGTGCGGTCCTGGTCGTACCAGTCCAGGTACGAGCGCGGCTCCTGCTTGATGCCGTTCTTGGAGTTCAGGACGCGCTTGCGGTAGGTGTCCGCCGCCGTGATGTTGACAATGCCGCCGTGCAGCGGCTTGAGCAGTTCGTCGGCCTTCTCGTTGCCGTAGATCTGGGAGAAGGTGTCGAGCTCGGCCTTCTCGTTCTCCATGGCCGACTTGGCGTAGAGCCGGTCGGACTGGGAGAGCTGGGGTTCCTTGCGGGCGAGGCCGGCGCTGATGATCGCGCGCTGGATGGAGGCGTACTCCTTGGCCGAGGAGAAGGCGGCCAGGGCGCGGGTGCTCTGGATGACCTCGCTGTTGCTGGTGGCCTGCGCCATGTCCTGCGACAGCGACAGGAGGGACTCGATCAGCTGGTTGTAGCGCTCGACCGTCTGCCGGGAGTACTCGGGGGTGTCGTAGGCGTTCTCCCGGATCGTCTTCAGCTCACCGAGCTGCCGCTGGATGTTGACGACGGTGGCCTGCACGCCGGCGAGCGAGTCGTCGCCGACGCTGATGGACTCCGTCGACTTCCGGAACGCCTTGCGCTCGAGGTCGGTGGCCTCACGGGTGGCGACGACCGCGTCGTCCTTCTCGTTGCCCGTGCTGATCAATGGACCGGCGGACTTGTCGCGCTCCTCCTGGAGGGCGGCGGCCAGCTCGGTGGCGTGCTCCGTCATCTGCGTGAGGAGCTTCATCTTCTCGAGCTGGTCGACGTTCGCCAGGGAGTCGTCGATCCGCAGGG
This sequence comes from Streptomyces sp., assembly GCA_035698655.1. Classification (GTDB taxonomy): domain Bacteria; phylum Actinomycetota; class Actinomycetes; order Streptomycetales; family Streptomycetaceae; genus Streptomyces. The sequence continues at coordinate 4,699 of DASSBO010000319.1, read as the reverse complement.
CGCCCAGGGTCGTCGCGGCGACCACGGGGAGGGCCAGCAGGGAGACCAGCCGGGTGCTGATCCGCCAGTTGCGCAGCGCGAGGCGCGAGCCCGGGCCGCTGGGCCCCTTGCCCTTGCCCTTGGACTTCTTCCCGCTTCCGCCGTCGCCCGGTGTGGCACCGGTGTTCCCCGCCGAGGCGTCGGAGTCGTGGGCGGCCGCGGGCGGCCCGCTCTCCTGGGCGCGCTGTGGTGAGGAGCCGCGGTCGTTCACGCCGCGCAGCTCCGGGTCCCCCACAGCGCTGCCATTCCTCTTCAAACGTCCCTGCACTAGCGTCGCAACCTCTGGACCAGGCGTCCCTCCGCCTGGAGCGGCGGGACGGTATCGAGTCGTCGGGGGTTCCAGGGCCCCCTGGGCGGTCGTGGGTGACCGGCGCGTCGCCTCCGTGCCGCCGCACGGCGCTTCACTGCGCCCCCTGCGCGCCGGCTGATTCCTGCGGCGGTCCGTGGAATTCCAGCACAGTGGCGGATCTCCAACAAGGGCTGTGGATACAGCTGTGACATGCGTGACGCTCCGCAGACATTCCGTGACCGGAAGTAGAGCCGCCCACCCGAGATGTCGGACTTTTCCGTACGAGCGACCCGGCCGGTCGCGCTGCCCCGGTAGCGCGCATGGCGTCCAGTATGTCGGTGTTCACGGCGTATGTCGGCCTGGGGATGCGGCGGGCGGCGACGGAAATGACCGATTCGTCGCTTCGCTCGTGACCAAACTCACATGCCTGGCGTGTGGTTGGTCACGCCACGGAAGGGAACGGCCAGCCTACGCTCGGCGTTTGCCCGGCGCACGTGCCCGCCCGCGGCCGCCGGTGACGAAACGGCCGGAAGCCCCGCACAACCGGTGTGTGCGGGGCTCTTCTCCCTTCCCGGAGCGGCAGCGGCGTCAGCCGCGCCAGCTGTGCGGGGCGTGGAAGCCGCCGGTGCGCTCCAGCCGGCGCCAGCCGGCCTTGGTGCGGCGCGGGGCGTGGGCCGTGCGGCTCTCGTTCGGCCGGGAGGCCGCGCGGGCGAGCAGCAGTGCGGTGACGGCGGCGAGTTCCTCGGGTTCGGCCTGGCCCTTCTCGACCCGGACGAGACGCTGGATGTCGGTGGTGGTCACGTGGCTCTCCATCACTGAGGGGGGTTGCCGTGCTTGCGGGCGGGAAGGTCGGCGTGCTTGGTGCGCAGCATCGCCAGGCCGTCGATGAGGACCTGCCGGGTCTCGGCAGGGTCGATCACGTCGTCGACCAGGCCGCGCTCGGCCGCGTAGTAGGGGTGCATGAGCTCGGACTTGTACTCCTTGACCATCCGGGCGCGCATGGCCTCGGGGTCGTCCGCCGCGGCGATCTGCCGGCGGAAGATGACGTTCGCCGCACCCTCCGCGCCCATCACCGCGATCTCGTTGGTCGGCCAGGCGTAGGTCAGGTCCGCGCCGATGGTCTGGGAGTCCATGACGATGTACGCGCCGCCGTAGGCCTTCCGCAGGATCAGCGAGATCCGCGGCACGGTCGCGTTGCAGTACGCGTACAGCAGCTTCGCGCCGTGCCGGATGATGCCGCCGTGCTCCTGGTCGACGCCGGGCAGGAAGCCGGGGACGTCCAGCAGGGTGATGATCGGGATGTTGAACGCGTCACACATCTGCACGAACCGCGCGGCCTTCTCCGAGGCCTCGATGTCCAGCACCCCGGCCAGCGACTGCGGCTGGTTCGCCACGATCCCGACGACCTGGCCGTCCATCCGCCCCAGCACGCACAGGATGTTCGTCGCCCAGCGCTCGTGCACCTCCAGGAACTCGCCCTCGTCGACGAGCTCCTCGATGACCTGCCGCATGTCGTAGGGCCGGTTGCCGTCCGCCGGCACCAGGTCGTACAGCACCTCCGAGCGCCGGTCTGCCGGGTCCGCGCACTCCTCGGCCGGCGGGTTCTCCCGGTTGTTCTGCGGCAGGAGGGACAGCAGGTAGCGCACCTCCTCCAGACAGGTCTCCTCGTCGTCGTAAGCGAAGTGCGCCACGCCCGAGGTCCCGGCGTGCACGTCCGCGCCGCCCAGTCCGTTGTGCGTCACCTTCGCCCCGGTGACCGCCTCGACGACGTCCGGACCGGTGATGAACATCTGCGCGGTCTCCCGCACCATGAACACGAAGTCCGTCAGCGCCGGCGAGTACGCCGCGCCGCCCGCACACGGGCCGAGCATCACCGAGATCTGCGGGATCACGCCGGAGGCCTTGGTGTTGCGCTGGAAGATCCCGCCGTAGCCGGCCAGCGCCGAGACGCCCTCCTGGATCCGGGCACCCGCACCGTCGTTCAGCGACACCAGCGGCGCACCCGCCGCGATCGCCATGTCCATCAACTTGTGGATCTTCGTGGCGTGCGCCTCACCCAGCGCGCCGCCGAAGATCCGGAAGTCGGCCGCGTAGACGAACACCGTCCGCCCGTGCACCGTCCCCCAGCCGGTCACCACACCGTCGGTGTACGGCTTCTTGCTCTCCAGCCCGAAACCCGTGGCCCGGTGCCGGCGCAGCGGCTCCACCTCGCGGAAGGTGTCCGCATCCAGCAGCAGACCGATCCGCTCCCGCGCCGTCAGCTTCCCCTTCGCGTGCTGCGCCTCGGTCGCCTTGTCACTCGGACCGCGACGCGCCTCATCACGCAGGGCGTACAACTCGGCCACACGGCCGCGGGAGTCCTGGGAAAGATCGGTCATGTAAAGACCCTACGAAACCAGGCGCCGCCACGCCGTCGTCGGATTCGTACAGTCTCCCGGGCCGATTCATGGCCGCGCTGGACAGAACCTTGCCCGTTCGGGCGTATCACTCGTGGAAGTCTCCCACGCCGGGGGCCGGTGGCTGTGGGGTTCCCACAGCCACCGCGGGCACCGCGGTCAGCCGGCGTCGCCGGAGCGGACGCCCGCCCGCAGCAGACCGTAGGTGTAGGCGTCCTCCAACGCGCGCCACGAGGCGGCGATGACGTTGTCCGCCACACCGACCGTGGACCACTCCGCGGCACCGTCGGAGGTGGAGACCAGCACGCGGGTCGTGGAGTCGGTGCCGTGCCGGCCTTCCAGGATCCGGACCTTGTAGTCCACCAGCTCCAGCCGGGCGAGTTCCGGGTAGGTCCGCTCCAACGCCACCCGCATCGCGCGGTCGAGCGCGTTGACCGGGCCATTGCCCTCCCCGGTGGCGACGACGCGCTCCCCCTTCGCCCACAGCCGCACGGTGGCCTCGTTGGCGTGGCTGCCGTCCGGACGGTCCTCGACGATGGCGCGCCAGGACTCCATCCGGAAGAAGTCCGGTCCGCCGCCGTGCACCTCGGAGCGCAGCAGCAGCTCGAACGACGCGTCGGCGGCCTCGTAGGTGTAGCCGGCCAGTTCCTGTTCCTTCACCCGGGCCACGATCCGCCCGACCAGTTCGCGGTCGCCGGTCAGGTCGTAGCCCAGCTCGCGTCCCTTCAGCTCCACCGAGGCCCGTCCGGCCATGTCGGACACCAGCATGCGCATCGAGTTGCCGACCCGGTCCGGGTCGATGTGCTGGTAGAGGTCGGGATCGACCTTGATGGCCGAGGCGTGCAGCCCGGCCTTGTGCGCGAAGGCCGAGGTGCCCACGTACGGCTGGTGGGTGGACGGGGTGAGGTTGACGACCTCGGCGATCGCGTGGGAGATCCGGGTCATCTCCGCCAGCGCCCCCTCGGGCAGCACCTGCCGCCCGTACTTGAGCTCCAGCGCCGCGACGACGGGGAAGAGGTTCGCGTTGCCGACCCGCTCGCCGTACCCGTTGGCGGTGCACTGCACGTGGGTGGCGCCGGCGTCCACCGCGGCGAGGGTGTTGGCCACCGCGCAGCCCGTGTCGTCCTGGGCGTGGATGCCGAGGCGGGCACCCGTGTCCGCGAGGACCGTCGACACGACGGCCTGGATCTGGGCGGGGAGCATGCCGCCGTTGGTGTCGCAGAGCACGACGACGTCCGCCCCGGCCTCGTGGGCGGCCAGCACGACCTGCTTCGCGTAGGCCGGGTTCGCCTGGTAACCGTCGAAGAAGTGCTCGCAGTCGACGAACACCCGGCGGCCCAGGGAGCGCAGGTGCGCGACGGTGTCCCGGACCATCGCCAGGTTCTCCTCCAGCGTGGTGCGCAGGGCCAGTTCCACGTGCCGGTCGTGGGACTTCGCCACGAGAGTGACCACCGGCGCGCCGGAGTCCGCCAGCGCGGCCACCTGGGGGTCGTCCGCGGCGGCGACGCCGGCCCGGCGGGTGGCGCCGAAGGCGACGAGCTGTGCGTGGTGGAAGTCGATCTCGGACCGTGCCCGCTCGAAGAACTCGGTGTCGCGCGGGTTCGCACCCGGCCACCCGCCCTCGATGAAGCCGACCCCGAACTCGTCCAGGTGCCGGGCGATCGTCAGCTTGTCCGCGACGGAGAGATTGATCCCCTCGCGCTGCGCGCCGTCGCGCAGGGTGGTGTCGAAGACGTGGAAGACGTCGCTGGGTGCGTCCGTGCTCATGGGCTCAGGCTCCTGTCGGGTGTGCGAGGATCCGGGAGGAACGGCTCCACATGTCCCCATTTTCCCCGGCGCCGTCGCCGTCCGGCGTGGTGGGCCGGAAAACGAAAAAACCTCTCGCGGGTGCGAGAGGTCTGCGCGCGGGTCTGGGACACGGTGGTCGCTGCCGCACTCGGGTGGTGGGCAGTCGCTCACTGCGGACCGGCGCGCT
>DASSBO010000318.1:0-3099 GCA_035698655.1 Streptomyces sp. | reverse complement strand
AGCTTCATCGGGAACGGCGCGTACCCGAGGACGGTGAAGAACGCCCAGTTGTAGCAGAGGGCGCTCAGCGACATGATCAGCAGACCGCGGTGCTTCAGAGCGCGCAGCGGTTCGGAGATCCCCGTCTTGTGTTTCGGCAGCGGCAGCGGCTCGATGAGTACGACGGTGGCGAGCAGCGCGATGGCCATCAGGACGGCGACGCCGAAGAACGGCCCGCGCCAGCTCACGTTGCCCAGCAGCCCGCCGAGCAGCGGCCCCATGGCGATGCCCAGACCCAGAGCCGTCTCGTACAGCACGATCGCGCCGACGAACCCGCCGCTGGCGGACGCCACGATCACCGCGAGGGACGTGGCGATGAACAGGGCGTTGCCCACACCCCAGCCGGCCCGGAACCCGACGATGCCGCCGATGCTGTCGGAGGCACCGGCCAGTGCGCTGAAGACGACGATCAGGCTCAGGCCGACGATCAGGGTGCGCTTGGCCCCGATCCGGCTGGACACCCAGCCGGTGATGAGCATCGCGACGGCGGTGACGACCAGGTAGCTGGTGAAGAGCAGCGTGACCTGGCTCGGCGTGGCGTGCAGGTCCTCGGAGATCGCCGGGAGGATCGGGTCGACCAGGCCGATGCCCATGAAGGACACCACGCAGGCGAACGCGACGGCGAACACGGCCTTCGGCTGCTTGAAGGGACTGACGGTCCCGTTGCCGGCAGGGCCACTCATGATGATGCTGCTCCCTTTCTGTGGGCGTGGGGTCGGTCTTCCTCGGCCAGCCGCGCGAAGCTCTCCATGGCCGGCAGCGCCGCGAGGAGCGCCTCGCGCTCGGCGGGGTCGAGCCGGTCCAGCACGCGGGCGATCCGTTCGGCGCGGCCGGAACGGCGTTCAGCGAGCGAGGTGCGGCCCGCGTCGCTGATGTGGATGAGCACGACGCGGCCGTCGTGCGGGTCGGTGGCACGGCCGACGAGTCCGGCGGCCTGCAACCGGGAGATCAGCTGCGTCATCGCGGGCTGCGTGACGCCCTCCCGGGCGGCGAGGTCGGTCAGCCGGCACGGGCCGGACCGTTCGAGGGTGGCCAGCGTGGCGGCGGCGGTCAGGGAGTACTCGGCGGGCGGGCTCAGCCGGCGGACGAGGCGCGTCAGCCGTTCCATGGCGGCGGCCACGCCGGCAGCGGCGACGTCGTCGCCGGCGGCGGCAGCGGGCGCCGGCGCCACCGGGTCGGGCGGATTGTCCATGACCTTTTTATATCACTGCATGATGCAACTCAGTGCGCCGCATGCAGCAATCGCCCGGCAGCAGCACAGCAGCAGAGCGTCAGCGAGCGGGCGTTGGAAGTCAGGGAACGGAGGCCGGGGGACGGAGGCCGGGGCGGCCTTCAGGGCAGCAGACCGTGGGCGGGAAAGACGGCCCGCCGGGTCGCCAGGACCGCCTGGTCCACCGCGTCGGCCGGGTCGTATCCCGACTCGTCCCAGTCGCGCCAGACCGGGTCCCTCCCGTCCGTCATCCGCAGCGGGGCCGTCGCCCGCCCGGTGCGCGCGTAGACCTGCTCACGCCAGGACGCCGGCACCTCCGACTCCGGTGTGACGGGCGCCCCTGCGGCGATGCCCACCAGGTGAGTCCACGCGCGGGGCACCACGTCGACGACCTCGTACCCGCCGCCGCCGAGCGCCACCCAGCGCCCCCCGGCGAACCGGTGCGCCCAGTCGTGGCACGCCTCCTGCGCCGCCCGCTGGGCGTCGACGGTCATCGCCAGATGCGCGAGCGGATCCTCGACGTGGGTGTCCGCTCCGTGCTGGGAGACGAGCACGTCGGGTGCGAAGGCGCCGAGCAGCGGTGGCGCCACTGCGTGCAGAGCCCGCAGCCAGCCGCCGTCCGCGGTGCCCGGCGGCAGCGCGATGTTCACGGCGGTGCCCTCGGCGTCCGGGCCGCCGGTCTCCTCGGGCCACCCGGAGCCGGGGAAGAGGGTGCGCGGGTGCTCGTGCACAGAGAGCGTCAGCACGCGCGGATCGTCCCAAAAGGCCTCCTGCACGCCGTCCCCGTGGTGGACGTCGACGTCGACGTAGGCGACGCGCCGCGCACCGAGTTCGAGCAGGCGGGCGATGGCGAGCGCGGGGTCGTTGTAGACGCAGAAGCCGGACGCCGCTCCGGGCATCGCGTGGTGCAGCCCGCCGGCGAAGTTGACGGCGTGCAGGGCCTCGCCGCGCCACACCGCCTCGGCCGCGCCGACCGACTGACCGGCGATCAGTGCGGACGCCTCGTGCATGCCCGCGAACGCCGGATCGTCCTCGGTACCCAGCCCGTACGAACCGTCGGCGGACAGCGGGTCCGCGGACACCCGCCGCACGACGTCGAGGTAGTCCTCCCGGTGCACGAGCCGCAGCGTCGACTGTCCCGCCGGCTGCGCGCGCACGACCCTGAGTCCGTCCACCCGGTCCAGGCCGACGGCCTCGACCAGCCGCATGGTCAGGTCCAGCCGTACCGGGTCCATGGGGTGCCCGGCACCGAAGTCGTACCCGGTGACCGCCTCGTCCCACATCAACTGTGCGCCGCCGCTCATCCGGCCACCGTACCTGTGAGGTGCCGCAACTTGTGAGGTGCAGAGTTCAGCCGGAGAGCAGGTCATGCAGTTCGCTCATGTCCGCGAAGGTCTTGGTGGCGTCGGCGAGCCTGCCGGCCGGCGTCATGGCGGCGAACCCGTAGACGTCCATGCCGGCGGCGACGGCCGCGGCCACACCGAGCGGACTGTCCTCCACGACCGCACAGTCCGCAGGGGAGAACCCCATGGCAGCGGCCGCGTGCAGAAACAGGTCGGGGGCGGGCTTGCCGCGACCGACGTCCTGGGAACTGTAGATGCGGTCTTCGTCGAAGAAGCGCGCCAGGCCCGCCTTTTGAAGCGCGAACCGAATGCGTGCGTGGTCCGCGGAGGACGCGACACAGTACGGCACTCCGTCGGCGTCGAGCTTCGAGAGCACCTCGGCGGCCCCGGGTACGGGCTGCAGGTCGCGGCGGAACGCCTCGAGGGTGCGCGAGTGCAGTTCCTCGTCGAACCCGTCGGGGAGCCGCCGTCCGCTGCGGGCGAAGACGGTGTCGTGGACGCGGTGGA
>DASSBO010000317.1:0-6691 GCA_035698655.1 Streptomyces sp. | reverse complement strand
CTCCACCACCGACTACGCCGACGCCCGCCGCTCGACGCTGGCCGCCGCCGCGAACCTCTACGGCCAGGACAGCACCGAGTACACCGCCGTGGCCAACGCCTGGGCCGCCGTCAACGTCGGCGACCGCCCCGGTGACCCCGGCGACCCGGGAGACCCCGGCGACGGCACCTTCGAGAACACCGACGACTACACGATCCCGGACGGCTATTCCTACGCCGCCTCCCCGATCACGGTCTCGGGCCTGTCGGGCAACGCGCCGAGCGACCTGAAGGTGTCGGTCGACATCAAGCACAGCTACCGCGGTGACCTGGTCGTCGACCTGATCTCGCCGAACGGCACCGTGTACCGGCTGAAGAACTGGGGCTGGGACTCCGGCAACAACGTCCAGGAGACCTACAGCGTCAACGCCTCGTCCTCGCCGGCGAACGGCACGTGGAAGCTGCGCGTGCAGGACGTGTGGAGCTGGGACTCCGGCTACATCGACGACTGGAAGCTGACCTTCTGACCGGCCTCAGGGCCTGAGAGCACTCAGCGCATCAGCAACCCCGCCGCCTCGCCGGACTGCGTCACGTCGTCCGGCGGGGCGGCGACCAGCCCGAGTTCCACCGGCGAGGCGAGCAGCGGGTGGGACGGCAGGATCCGCACCGTGTAGCCGAACGGCCCGGTCCGGTCGAGCGCCAGCTCGCCCTCGTAGAGCAGCCGCCCCTGCAGGTCCGGTCCGCCGGCCGGTTTGAGCACCACGCGCACCGCGTCGGCCGCCCGGATCGCGTCGGAGGCGTCCACCCGTCCGGCGACGGCCGCCACCTCCACCTCGTCCGGACGCAGCCCGCCCATGCAGACGCGGACCCGCAGCGACAGTTCGCCACCGAGTTCGAGCGCGTCGGCGCCCGGGCCGACCTGCTCGATGTGGTCCACGGCGACCTGTGGCCAGCGCGCCCGCACCCGCGCCTTGTACGCCGCCAGGTCCTCGGCCGCCTCCCGGCTCAGCGCGCGGTGCGCCGCGGCCGCCGGCGCGTAGAGCCGCTCGACGTACTGCCGCACCATGCGGTCGGCCGGCAGCTTGGGGGCCAGCCGGTGCAGGGTCGCCCGGACCATCGAGATCCACCGCTCGGGCAGCTGCCGCCCGGAGCCGCCGCGTTCGTAGAAGCACGGCGCCACGTGGTTCTCCACCAGGTCGTACAGGGCCGCCGCCTCCAGGTCGTCGCGCCGGTTCACGTCCGCGCCGGCCTCGCCGTCCGCGGTGGGCACGGCCCAGCCGAAGTCCGGCTCGAACCACTCGTTCCACCAGCCGTCCAGGACGGACAGGTTCAGGCAGCCGTTCAGTGCGGCCTTCATCCCCGAGGTGCCGCAGGCCTCCAGCGGACGCAGCGGGTTGTTCAGCCACACGTCGCAGCCGGGATAGAGCTTCTGCGCCATCGCCATGCCGTAGTCCGGCAGGAAGACGATCCGGTGCCTCACCCGCGGGTCGTCGGCGAAGCGCACCAGTTCCTGGATGAGCCGCTTGCCGCCGTCGTCCGCCGGGTGGGCCTTGCCGGCCACCACGATCTGCACCGGCCGCTCCGGGTGCAGCAGCAGTTCGCGCAGTCGGTCGCGGTCGCGCAGCATCAGCGTGAGCCGCTTGTAGGAGGGGACGCGGCGGGCGAAGCCGATCGTGAGCACGTCCGGATCGAGCACGTGCTCGACCCAGCCGAGTTCGGCGCGGGCCGCACCGCGCTGCCGCCACGAGGCGTAGAGCCGCTCGCGTACCTCGTGCACCAACTGCTCGCGCAGGGTACGGCGCAGCTGCCACAGGTCGCCGTCGGAGAGCCGGGCCGGCTCGCGCGGCACCTGCGGCGAAGTCCAGGTGGGGGCGTGCACGCCGTTGGTGACGGCGTCGATGGGCACCTCGGCGGCCTCGAACCCGGGCCACAGCCCGGCGAACATCTCCCTGCTGACCGCGCCGTGCAGGACGCTCACGCCGTTGGCCCGCTGCGCCAGCCGCAGGCCCATGACGGCCATGTTGAACGGGCCGGTCTCCGAGCCGGGGGCCGTCTCGCGGCCCAGCCGCATCACCCGCTCCACGTCGACGCCGGGCAGTTCGCCGCCGTCGGAGAAGTGCCGCAGGACCAGCTCGCGGTCGAAGCGGTCGATGCCGGCCGGGACCGGCGTGTGGGTGGTGAAGACCGTGCCGCCGCGCACCGCCTCCAGGGCGGCGTCGAACGCGACGCCCTCGTCGGCCAGTTCGCGGACGCGTTCGAGGCCCTGGAAGCCGGCGTGGCCCTCGTTGGTGTGGAAGACCTCGGGACGCGGGTGGCCGGTGACCCGGCAGAACGCGCGCACGGCCCGCACCCCGCCGATGCCCAGCAGCATCTCCTGCAGCAGCCGGTGCTCGCTGCCCCCGCCGTACAGCCGGTCGGTCACCTCGCGTTCGCCGGGGCCGTTCTCCTCCACGTCGGAGTCGAGGAGCAGCAGCGGCACCCGGCCGACGGCCGCCTGCCACACGTGGGCGAGCAGCGACCGGCCGCCGGGCAGGGCGAGCTGCACGCGGACGGGCGGCCCGTCCGGTTCGCGCAGCAGCTCCAGCGGCATCTCGTTCGGGTCGCAGACGGGGTACTGCTCCTGCTGCCAGCCGTCGCGGGACAGGCTCTGCCGGAAGTAGCCGTGCCGGTAGAGCAGGCCGACGCCGATCAGCGGGACGCCCAGGTCGCTGGCCGCCTTGAGGTGGTCGCCGGCCAGGATGCCCAGCCCGCCCGAGTACTGCGGGAGGGCGGCGGTGATGCCGAACTCGGGTGAGAAGTAGGCGACGGCGCGCGGCAGTTCTGCGGCGTGCCGCTGGTACCAGCGCGGCTGGGTGAGGTAGTCGCGCAGGCCTGCGTCGGCGGCGGCGAGCCGGCGGCGGAACCGCCGGTCCAGGGCGAGCTCGTCGAGCCGGCGGGCGGGGACGCAGCCGAGCAGGCGCACCGGGTCCTCCCCCGAGGACTGCCAGCCCTCGGGGTCGACGGTGCGGAAGAGCCGGCGGGTCTCCGGGTGCCACGACCAGCGCAGGTTCCGCGCCAGTTCGCTGAGCGGCCGGAGGGGTTCGGGGAGGACGGGACGGACCGAGAAGCGACGGATGGCCTTCACGGGGAGACGGTACCCACCGGAACGGCATATTCTTCGTGATTCGCCGCATCGGGGAGCGGTGGGCTCCGTACGGTCCAGTCCGAGTGGACGGCGCACGGCGAGTGCCCCTCATGGGCGGCGGGCCGGGACACGCCCGGCGTCCGCCGCCGTGCGCAGGACCACCCGGACGGACCAGTCGACGGCGCGTCAGGCGCGCGGCGGGCGGCGCGCACGACGCCGCGCGCGCCCCAAGCGGCGGCGCATGGCGGGATGGTGCGTTGTGACCCGGTTCGGGTTGCGCTGCCCCGTTCGGTGGGCAGGATCTCCTCCTACACCCCCAGCCGAGTGAACGCGCGCAGGAGGGGCCATGTCCGCACGCCGTGATCGGTCAGTGGAACGGATAGAAAGAACAGCAGCCCGCACGCCGCCCGCCGTCTGCCCAGGTGAACCCATGATCGGTCGCATCCCCGTCCTGGACGTCCAGCCGCTCGTCGACTGCGGCCGCCGCCCTGCCAGGGCGGTGGCGGGCGAGACGTTCCAGGTCTCGGCCACCGTCTTCCGTGAGGGACACGACGCGGTCGGCGCCAACGTGGTGCTGCGCGACCCGGCCGGCCGGATGGGGCCCTGGACGCCGTTGCGGGAACTTGCTCCGGGCACGGACCGGTGGGGCGCCGACGTCACGCCGGACTCCGAGGGCCGCTGGACCTACACGGTCGAGGCGTGGGGCGATCCGGTGGCCACCTGGCGGCAGCACGCCCGGATCAAGATCCCGGCCGGCATCGACACCGAACTCGTCTTCACCGAGGGGGCCGCGCTGCTGGAGCGGGCGGCCGCAGGCGTGCCCAAGAGCGAGGGCCGGCCGGTCGTGCTGACCGCCGTCGACGCGCTGCGCGACGTCACCCTTTCGGATGCCGCCCGGCTGGCGGCCGCCCTCGCCCCCGAGGTCACCGAGGCGCTGGAGCGGCACCCGCTGCGCGAGCCGGTCACCGCGTCGCTGCCGCACCCCCTGCAGGTCGAACGCCGACGCGCACTGTTCGGCTCCTGGTACGAGATGTTCCCCCGTTCGGAGGGCGCCGTCGTCGAAGAGGACGCTCCGCCCGTCTCCGGCACCCTGCGCACGGCCGCCGAGCGGCTGCCCGCGCTGGCCGCCATGGGCTTCGACGTGGTGTACCTGCCGCCGGTGCATCCCATCGGCGAGTCGTTCCGCAAGGGCCCGGACAACGCGCTGACCGCCGGCCCGTACGACGTCGGCTCGCCGTGGGCGATCGGCTCGCCGGCCGGCGGCCACGACGCGATCCACCCGGACCTGGGCACCTTCGAGGACTTCGACCACTTCGTGCGCCGCGCACGCGAGCTGCGCATGGAGGTCGCGCTCGACTTCGCGCTGCAGTGTTCGCCGGACCACCCGTGGGTCAAGGAGCATCCGGAGTGGTTCCACACCCGCGCGGACGGCTCCATCGCCTACGCGGAGAACCCGCCGAAGAAGTACCAGGACATCTACCCCCTCGACTTCGACACCGACTTCGGCGGTCTCGTCCGCGAGACGCTGCGGGTGCTGCGGGTGTGGATGGACCACGGCGTGCGCGTCTTCCGGGTGGACAACCCGCACACCAAGCCGGTGGCGTTCTGGGAGAAGGTGCTCGCCGACGTCGCCCGCACCGACCCGGACGTGCTCTTCCTGGCGGAGGCCTTCACCCGGCCGGCGATGATGCACACGCTCGCCAAAGTCGGCTTCCAGCAGTCCTACACCTACTTCACCTGGCGCACGGGCAAGCAGGAGCTCACCGACTACCTGCGGGAGCTCTCCGGGGACGCGGCCGCCTACATGCGGCCGAACTTCTTCGTGAACACCCCGGACATCCTGCACGCCTACCTGCAGCAGGGCGGCCGGGCCGCGTTCGAGGTGCGGGCGGTGCTCGCGGCGACCCTCTCCCCCAGCTGGGGCGTGTACGCCGGGTACGAACTGTGCGAGGCCGCGCCCGCGCAGGAGGGCAGCGAGGAGTACCTGCACTCCGAGAAGTACGAACTGCGGCCGCGGGACTGGGCGGCCGCGGAGCGCTCGGGGCAGTCCATCGCCCCGCTGATCACCACCCTCAACCGGCTGCGCAGGCGGCACCCCGCCCTGCAGCAGCTGCGCAGCCTGCACTTCCACCGCACCGACAACGATCAGGTCATCGCCTACTCCAAGCGGACCACACACCCGCACGCCGACACCGTGCTCGTCGTGGTCAACCTCGACCCGCGCCACGCCCACGAGGCGACGGTGTCGTTGGACACCTCGGAACTCGGCCTGGCCGGCCCCGGACCGGCACGGCAGCACGGTGCGGAGCGGGTCCCGGTGCGCGACGAGCTCACCGGCGAGACCTACCACTGGGGCAGGGACAACTACGTGCGGCTCGAGCCGGGCAGCGGCCCCGCCCCGGCGCATGTGCTGACCCTGCGACCGTCCCCGTCGACCGGAGGGTCACCCACACCATGATCGTCAACGAGCCCGTTCCCGACACCTTCGAGGACACCCCCGCCAAGGACCGCGATCCCGACTGGTTCAAACGGGCCGTCTTCTACGAGGTCCTCGTCCGCTCCTTCCAGGACAGCAACGGCGACGGCATCGGTGACCTGAAGGGCCTGACGGCGAAGCTGGACTACCTGCAGTGGCTGGGCGTGGACTGCCTCTGGCTGCCGCCGTTCTTCAAGTCGCCGCTGCGCGACGGCGGCTACGACGTCGCCGACTACACGGCGGTGCTGCCGGACTTCGGCGACCTGGCGGACTTCGTCGAGTTCGTGGACTGCGCACACCAGCGGGGCATCCGCGTGATCATCGACATGGTGATGAACCACACCAGCGACCAGCACCCGTGGTTCCAGTCCTCCCGCACCGACCCCGAGGGCCCCTACGGCGACTACTACGTCTGGGCCGACGACGACAAGCAGTACGGCGACGCCCGCATCATCTTCGTCGACACCGAGGCTTCCAACTGGACCTTCGACCCGGTGCGCAAGCAGTACTACTGGCACCGGTTCTTCTCCCACCAGCCGGACCTGAACTACGAGAACCCGCAGGTGCAGGAGGAGATGATCTCCGCGCTGCGGTTCTGGCTGGACCTGGGCATCGACGGCTTCCGCCTCGACGCGGTCCCGTACCTGTACGCCGAGGAGGGCACCAACTGCGAGAACCTCCCCGCCTCGCACGCCTTCCTCAAGAGGGTCCGCGCCGAGATCGACGCCCACTACCCGGACACCGTGCTGCTGGCCGAGGCCAACCAGTGGCCGGAGGACGTCGTCGACTACTTCGGCGACTACAGCCGCGACGGCGACGAGTGCCACATGGCGTTCCACTTCCCCGTCATGCCGCGCATCTTCATGGCTGTCCGACGCGAATCGCGCTACCCCGTCTCCGAGGTGCTGGCCAAGACCCCGGCCATCCCGTCGGGCTGCCAGTGGGGCATCTTCCTGCGCAACCACGACGAGCTGACGCTGGAGATGGTCACCGACGAAGAGCGCGACTACATGTACTCCGAGTACGCCAAGGACCCGCGGATGCGGGCCAACATCGGCATCCGCCGGCGGCTGGCCCCGCTGCTGGACAACGACCGCAACCAGATCGAGCTGT
>DASSBO010000316.1:0-6172 GCA_035698655.1 Streptomyces sp. | reverse complement strand
CTCCCCAGGGCCGCCAGGCCCGAGGGGAAGGGCTGCGCTGAGCACCGACAACGCCGCAGATGCGCGTGCATGGCGCCATCCCGCAGACGGGACTTTCGAGCCAGGCCCTAGCCGCGGCAGCCCCAGGCGGAAATCGTGATCTGCGGGATGTCGAGGAAGGACGGGTCCGCCAGCAGGTCGGCGAACCGCTCCAGCTCGTCCTCGGTGACCAGACCGTCGGCGAGCATCGCCGGTGCCGCCTGGCGGACCAGCGGGAGCCAGCGGTCCTGCTCCCCGCCACCCATCCGGCCGAGGTTACCGCTGTAGGACACGTCCGTCAGGCCGCTGCGGGCGAGCAGCCCGGGCAGACCGCGGGCCCAGGTCATGTCCGCGCCGCTGTCGGCGTACTTGCGCTGGTAGGCGGCCAGCACGCGCCGCACCAGCGCGGAGGGGGAGGTCTCGGCCGGCAGGTGGTACGGCTCCTCGACGAGGATCCGGCCGCCCGGCGCCAGCCACTCGGCGGCCCGTGCCACGGCCTCGTCCCGCCCGGCCAGGTGGCAGAACAGGAAACGGGCGTGGACCAGGTCGAACCGGCCGGGCGCGAAGGCGGCGTCGGTGATGTCCGCCTCGGCAACCTCGAGGTTGGGGGCACGGCCCGCATCCAGGTAGCGGGTGTCGACGTCGACGGCGACGGTGCGGCCCTGCGGGCACCGCTCCGCGAGCCAGTACGCCACCGAGCCGGCGCCCGCCCCCAACTCCAGGCAGTTCCAGTCCGCCCGGACGCCCAGCTGCTCGATGAGGCCGGTGGTGCAGGCGTCCACGCCGCGCTGGATGGACTCCAGCCGTTCCCGCTCGTGCGGCGTGTCCTTGCTCAGCATGCCGGTGCTGTACCGGTCGGTGGCGGCGGGCTCGGGCGTCATGCTTCCCCTCACGTTCGTCGGGTCTTCGGCACCGGCACGGCCCTGACGGGCGCGCGGTGGCGCGAGCGGGCCTTCAGCACGGCCCGCAGAAAGTCGATCTCGCTGCGCAGGTCGTGGCCGATCGGCTGCGCCGGGACGTCGGTCGCGCCGCCGGGCGCCTCCCCCGCCATCCGCGCCTGCCGGGCGGGTTCGAGCCAGCAGGCGACGACGGCCGGCTCGACCTGCTCGGGCGGCAGCTCACGCGCGGCCACCCGGCTGCGGATGCCGGCCATCTCCTCGGGCGTCACGTGGCCCTGCAGCACGAGCAGCGCGTCGCGGATCTCGACGACCTGCCGGTAGAGGCGGAAGTAGAGGGTGTGCGGGCTGCCCAGCACCTCACGCACGGGCGGCCGACGCTTCTCCAGGGCGACGTGCGGCACCGCGTCCGTCAGCTCGCCCCACAGCGGGCGGAGCCGCAGCAGCGCCGTGGCGTGCCGCACCGCGCCGTAGGCCGTCAGCAGCAGCGGCAGGGCGACGGCGGCGGACATCACCCACGCCGTGATGCCGATGTTGAGCGGGAACAGCGCGGCCAGCAGCGGCGGCCGGGCCAGCAGGAACCCGAAGCAGACGACGCCCCAGAAGACGGACGAGGAGACGAAACCGACGGCGAGCAGCCGCAGGCCGAGCCGGGCCGTGCGGTCACCCCGCGCCTGGTGCGCGCAGCGCACGCACAGCACCGCGCACGGGACCGTGCCGACCAGGTGCGCGGCGATCAGCAGCCACCAGAACGCGCTGTACCAGGGGACGGCCTCACTGGTGACGCAGCCGGCGTGCGGCGCGAAGGTGAAGTTCAGCACGACGAGGGCGGCGATCGTGCCGGCCGTGGCGCCGTAGACCAGCCACGGGCGGCGCCGGGAGACGGCCGCGAGGACGAAGTCCAGGATGAGCGCCGAACTGAGCACGCCCCAAGCGTTCATGAACAGGTCGCAGCTGTCGGCGAAGACGAAGGTGCGGTTCAGCACGGCCGCCACCGGGGCGAGGTAGACGGTGATCGAGCCGTTCAGGCCGGCGACGGCGAGCAGCAGCATCGTCTGCTGGTGCGAGCGCCGCGCCGACGGGAACCGCGCGAACAGCACCACCCACAGCGCGAGTGCGCCGAAGAGCTCGAGGTCGGTGCCGAACGCGTACAGGGAGGTCTCGTTCACGCGGCTACTCACGGATCCCGAGGGCGGCTTCGAGGTTGCCGCGGGCTCCGCGCGCCGCGGACGGCGCGAACATCGCGGCGGTGGAGCGGATCAGGGTGGCGACGAGTTCGGCCTCCTGCTCCTCCTCGGTGGTGTAGTCGGTGCGCGCCAGGATCCGGCTGATCATGGCGGGGTCGAGGCTGGGCAGCAGCCGGGAGACCGCGCTGCCGGCGTCCGGGTCCGCCGCGCCGCCGTGGTCGCACAGCAGGTGCCCGATCTCGTGCAGGACGATGTGCTCGCGGTGGAACGCGGTCGTCTTCTCCTCGACGTAGACGTCGTCGCCGTCGTCGGTGGCGATCCACATGCCGCAGGCTTCTCCGGCGAGGCCGGCGGGCAGGGCGTGGACGCGGATCGGCCGGCCGCGCTGCGCGGAGAGCTTCTCCACGAGGGCGTCGACCGAGAAGGGGCTCGGCAGGTCGAGGGTGCGGACGAGCGCCTCGCAGCGCTTCCGGATCTTCGGTGTGACCATCCTCTTGCCTCGCTAGGGAACCGCCCGAAGCCTAGTTGACGCCCTCGTCGAACCAGCGGGCCTGGGCCAGTTCCGGGGCGCGGCCCGGGTCCTCCAGCAGGGCGGCCACCTCGAAGCGGCGGGACCAGGCCGAGGACGCCCAGGCCAGGCCGGCCGCGACGCCCTCCAGCGTCGCCGCGTGCAGCGTGCCGTCCGGGGTGAGGCGCCAGTCCGCCTCGGTGCCGTCGACCAGCAGCTCCTCGTGCTCGACGTAGCTCGCGGGCGCTCCCGGCAGCAGGGTGCGCACCTCGGGCGGCACCGCGCGTTCGGTGCCCGCGTCCCCGGAGACCGCGCCGCGCACCGCCTCGCCCAGCGGCGGCACGTCCAGCACCGCCGCCAGGCGGGCCGCCTGCGCCGGACTGACCGGCAGCAGCGCCCGGTCCCCGGCGAGCGGCACCAGGTCGGGCGCGTCGGCGACGAGCGCGTCACCCGCGTCCACCACCCGCACCTGCGCGCCGGTCACGGCCCGCAGTTCGTCGGGCAGCGTGACGTCCTCCGGGTCCAGGTCGGCCAGCAGCCCGTACAGGCCGTGCAGTTGGCCGGCGCCGACCGGCAGGTCCGGGTCGGCGAGCCGCGCCAGCAGCTCCGCCGCGCCGCCGGGTTCGTCGAGCAGTGCGGCCGCCGAGGTGCGCACACCCAGGGCGCGCAGCACGCCGTCGTCCGGGCCGCCGTCGCCGGCGAGCGAGGAGGCGTCGGCCTCCTCGTACAGCCCGGCCAGCAGCGGGTCCCCGCCCGCCGCGCGCAGGCCGGCGGGCCGCCGCCCGTCCAGCACCGGGTGCCCGCGCAGCCACCAGGCGGTGTACGGGCGCACGGTCTCGGCGGTGCCGTCGGGCATCAGCACCCGCACCGGCTGGGTGAGGGCGTCACGCAGCGGCGGGCGGGCCAGCATGGCCAGGGCCTGCGGCCAGCAGTCGTCGTCGACGAGGTCGAGGTCGCGGACGGCGAGGAGCTCCGCCGCGACGGGCGGCACGTTCGACTCGGGCAGGCCGTCGAGGACGTCCTCGCACCACACGTCGACGGCGTCGAGCAGCCCCGCGTCGTCGGGTTCGGCGTAGTCGCCCTCGCGCGGCTCGAACTCGTCCGGGTCGAGGACGACGTCCGTGGCGCGGACGAGTGCGAAGTCGGCCAGCACCCCGACGGCCGTCAGGGGCTGTTCACCCCAGCGCCGTGCCAGTTCCGCGTCGCAGCAGGGCAGTTCGTCCTCCCGGATGACCTGCTGGAACGCGCTGCCCGGCAGGACGAGTTCGCCGGCGGGCGCGAGCTCGCCGTCCTCGTCGGGCAGGGCCAGCGCGCCGAGCCACGGCTCGTCGCCGGGCGCCAGGTTCGCGTCACGGGCCAGGCCCAGCACGGTCTCGGCCAGTTCGTCCGGGTCGGGCGCGTCCTCGTCCCACACCTCGTCCGCGTCCAGCGACGCGGCGACGGCGGCCCGCACCTGCGGGGTGGTCAGGACGGCACGCGGCGAGGCGGGTGTCGCGCCGAGGCGTTCCAGCAACGGGTGGACGGCGTCCGGGTGGGCGACCTTCAGGCCGAGCCGGGCCAGGGCGCCGTGCCGCTGCTCCCGGTCGTCCTCGCCGGGCAGCGGGAGCAGCACGTGCCGCGGCCCGACCGTGGTGCGGCCGTCGGCCAGCGGCACGGGCAGGCCGCTGAGCTGCTCGGGGTCGACGCCCGCGAGCGAGTCGTAGAGCCGGTACCACCACTCCGGGTCGCGCTCGACGCCGGCGAGCCGGTCGATCGCCTCGCCGAGGGAGACCCGGCCGACTTCCAGGGCGCGCAGCTCGGTGCGCCGCTCCAGCCCGGCGGGCAGCAGACCGGGGAAGAGCTCCGCCAGCACCCGCACGGTCCCGGCGCCCGCGCCCTCGACGAGTTCGGCGTCACGCGGGCGCAGCGCGGCCGGCTGCGCGTCGTCCACGGCGTCCTCGGCGGTCTCCGCGGGCCGTTCGAGCGCCCGGGGCAGGAAGGGGACGCGGGGCAGCCGTTCCAGGAGGCCGGCGCGCAGCGCGCCGTCGAGTTCGCTCCTGCCGAGCGGCCCGGGCACCAGGTCCACGACGGCGGCCGTGACCGGGTCCCACTCGCCGAGGAGCCGGGCGTAGGTCTCGGCGGCGCGGTCCCGGACGAAGTCGGCCAGCGGGCCCGGCGCGACGTGCCGCCGCGTCGGCTCGAGGGGGAAGTCGGCGATGAGCAGGGCGGGCAGGCCGAGCGGCTCGTCGGTGGGCGTCGGGGCGTGCAGGACGGGCTCGGTCCGCGGGCGGAGGGGGGCACCGTCCTCGTCGACCGGCACGGCCCAGGTCACCGACCAGCGACGGCGCAGCCGCTCCTCGACGGGCCGGTCCGCGAACAGCCCCTCCTCGGCCCGGCCGGCGGCCGAGGCGACGCGCCAGCGGGTGGTGCGGTCGGCGCCGTCGCGCGCGTGGCCGTCGGTGCGGTCGTCGATGACGACGTGCGGGCCGTCGGGGCGGCGGGTCAGCGTCCGCACCGTGGCGCGGCCGTCGGCGTCGGCGGTCTCGATCACGACCTCGCTCAGGCCGGGCAGGGCGAGCAACAGCGCGTCGTCGACGCCTTCGAGCAGCCGCTGCGCCAGCTCCTGCGCCGCGGTGTCGCGCAGCGGCAGGACGACGGCGGTGTCGTAGCCCTCGGGCGCGCCGCCCTCGGCGGGCAGCGGAAGGCGCAGCAGCGGGGCGTGGCCGTCGCGGCGGCGCAGCTCGTCGGCGAGTTCTCCGCCGGAGCCCGCCTCGCGTACCAGCTCGCGGGCCTCGGCCAGCGACCAGCGCACCCCGCCGGTGCGGCTGAGGACGGCCGGTTCGTCACCGACGGCGAGGACGGCGGCGAAGCCGACGCCGAACCGGCCGACGGCCTGCGCCGTCTCCCCGCCACCCGGCTGCGCCTCGTCCCGCTTGGCGGAGGCACGCAGCGACGACAGCGACTCGACGCCGGCCGCGTCCAGCGGGGCGCCGGTGTTGGCGGCGACCAGCACGTCACCGCGCAGCACGAACCGGATGCGGCCCGGCACACCGGCGCGGGCGGCCGCGTCGGCGGCGTTCTGCGCCAGCTCGACGACGAGCCGGTCCCGGTAGCCGCCCAGGGCCAGTTCCTGCTCGGCGTTGGCGTCCTCGCGGAACCGGGCGGGCAGCGCGGCCCAGGCGTCGAGGACGCCACGTCGCAGTCGCGCGGTGTCGAAGGGGTCCTCGGTGCCCTGCCGCACCATCACCGTGCCGCCGCCGCTCACGCTCAGCCGCCTCCTCGTGCCGTTGGCCGCCGGACCCGGCGGCTCTCAGACCGGTGACGGTACGGCATCACCGTCCGGCCGCGCGTCCGTGCCCGGACGGGTGCCCGTCCGCGGGGCGGCCCATGGCCCCCTCCGCCGGGCGCGATAGCGTCGACGCCCGTGCCCGATCCGTCCTTCTTCCTCGCCGCCGGTTTCGCCGTCCTGCTCGGTGCCGTCGTGCAGAGCGGCGTCGGCCTGGGGCTCGGCATGGTGGCGGCGCCCGTGCTGGTCTTCCTCGACCCCACGCTGATGCCGGGCGCGCTGCTCGTGACGAACGTGT
>DASSBO010000315.1:0-16762 GCA_035698655.1 Streptomyces sp. | reverse complement strand
CGTCCTCGTTCTGCACGCTCTCCAGCCAGTTGACGGCGCGCCGGATGGCGGGGTGGCCGGCGTCGATGCCCGCCTCGACCAGTGCGGGCACCACCGACCCGGTGCCGTAGAGGTAGTTGACGCCCCAGCGACCGAACCAGGCACCGTTGGCCTCCTGTTCGGCCAGCAGCCAGGACACTGCCCGCCGGGTGACCGGGTGGTCGCCGCGTCCGAGGTGGGCGAGCATCTCCACCGCGTGCGCGGTGACGTCCGCCGACGGCGGGTCGACGACCTCGCCGAAGTCGCAGAACGGCAGCTTGTCCGGCAGCCGGCTGGTGTTGTCGACGTCGAACGCGCCCCAGGCACCGTTCTTCGACTGCATGCCGGCCAGCCAGCGCACGGCCCGCCCGACGGCGGCCTCGACCCGGTCGGGGTCGGGGTGGGCGACCCGGCGCAGCGCGAGGACGACCTCGGCGGTGTCGTCGGTGTCGGGGTAGTTGTCGTTGTGGAACTCGAACGCCCAGCCGCCCGGGGCCAGCCCGGGACGGCGCACCGACCAGTCGCCTGGGCGCACGACCTGCTCGCCCAGCATCCAGTCGGCGGCCTTCACCAGGGCCGGGTGGTCGGAGGGCAGCCCGGCGTCGGCGAGCGCGATCGTGGCCAGGCAGGTGTCCCAGACCGGGGACTGGCAGGCCTCGATCATCCGGCTGCGGCCGGCGTCCCGGCCGTCGCGGGCCGGTTCGTCGTACCACACGGCGAAGTCGTCGAGCGCCTGCAGGCCGGCCCGCATCACGGGGTGGTCGAGGTCGTAGCCGAGCAGGTGCAGGGCGATGACCGAGTAGACGGCCGGCGGCTGGATGCCGCCCCAGCAGCCGTCGTTCTCCTGCCGCTCCAGGATCCAGCGGGCCGCGTCCTTCAGGGCGGCCCGGCGCAGCGGCCGCACGGCGAACCGCCGGTAGGCGTGCAGGCCGCGGTCCAGCCGCTGGAAGACGCCCTCCCAGGTCTTCACCGGGGCGAGCGGCTGCTGCGGCACCGGACGCGCCGGGTCGCGGTGCAGTTCGTCCAGGCGGAAGGGCATGCGGTGCACCGGCCGGTGGGCGGAGACGACGGTCAGCGGGACGATCGTCTGCCGCGCCCAGGAGCCGAAGGAGTAGATGTTCAGCGGGAACCAGGACGGGAAGTAGATGACCTCGGGAGGCAGCTCCGGCAGGTCCTCCCAGCGCCACCAGCCGAACAGGGCCAGCCAGATGCGGGTGAAGATGCGACTGGCCGCCACACCCCCCTGGTCGCGCACCCACTGCGCGGCCGTCGCCATGTGCGGCTCCTCCGGCGTGTCACCGGCGAGCCGCAGGGCGACGTAGGCCTCGATGGTGGTGGAGATCTCGCCGGGCCCGCCGTGGAAGGTGGCCCAGGTGCCGTCCTCGCGCTGCCTGCCGCGGATGAACCGGGCGGCGGCGCGGGTGGTGGCCTCGTCGCGGATGCCCAGGAACTCGCGCAGCAGCAGGTCCTCGGCGTCCATGGTGACGTTGGTCTCCAGGTCGCCCTTCCACCAGCCCTCCTCGTCCTGACGGGCCAACAGGTGTTCGACGGCTCGGGTGGCGGCGCGGTGGACGCGATCGGCGCCCTCCTCCGTCCGGGTGTCCTCGCCGGGGCGCTCCGTGGTCTCGGAGAGCGTCCGGGCTCCGGCCGACCCCGTGCCGTCGTCGGCTGTGGCTGTCATCCCAACCCCTTCCGCAGTTTTCCGCTTGTGGTTCAGCCTGTTCCCCGCAACGCGGGACGTATGGGTGCCGCACCGGAGCGCCCCGGCCCCTGTCAGCCCTGACGCACCACCACGAAGTCCGCGAGGGCGACGAGCCGGTCCCGCACGGCGTCGGGCATGTCGACGGGCGTGAGCGCCTCGAGGGCGGCGGCGTGCTGCCGGCGGGCCTCCTGGGAGGTCCACTCCCGGCCGCCGGCCTCCTCGATGAGCGAGGCACGGGCGGCGAACTCGGCCTCGTCGAAGTCCTCGAACTCGGCCTGGCTCTTCTTCGCGTCCGCCGTCATCAGCTCGGCCAGTCGGGTGGCGGCCGGACCCTGGGCGTCGAGGGCGGCGACGACGGGCAGCGACTTCTTGCGCTGCCGCAGGTCGCTCCAGGTCTGTTTGCCGGTGGCGTCCGGGTCGCCCCAGATGCCCAGCAGGTCGTCGACGGCCTGGAAGGCGAGGCCCAGGTGCAGTCCGTAGGACTCCAGGGCGTCGGCCGTGGCCTCGTCGGCGCCGCCGAGGACAGCGCCGATGGAGGTGGCGCAGGCGAGCAGCGCGCCGGTCTTGTTGCCTTCCATCTCCAGGCACTCGGCGACGGTGACCCGCTCGCGGTGCTCGAAGGAGATGTCCTGCGCCTGGCCGTCGATCAGCCTGCGCGTGGCGACGGTGAGCCTGCGGGTGGCGCGGCCGGCCTCGGGCGTGCCGAGTTCCAGCAGTATCTCGCCGGCCAGGGCGAACAGCGCGTCGCCGACGAGGATGGCCTGGGCGGGGCCGTGCACCTTCCAGACGGTGTCGCGGTGGCGGCGCTGCTCGTCACCGTCCATCAGGTCGTCGTGCAGCAGGGAGAAGTTGTGCACCAGCTCGACGGCGACGGCGCCGGGCAGGCCGGTCTCCGGCGGCGCGCCGGCGGCCTCGGCGGACAGCAGGGCGAGCGCGGGGCGCACGGCCTTGCCGCCGGCGCCCTCGGAGGGGCGGCCCTCGGCGTCGATCCAGCCGAAGTGGTACGCCGCCACGGTGTCCATGGGCGGGGCCAGCCGGTCCACGGCCGCGCGCAGCGGCGGGGTGGACATGCTGCGGCCGCGGGTCAGCAGCGCGGCGACGTCTGCCGGTGGCGAGGCGGTGCGCTGGTGCGCGGAGGTCACGGGTTCTCCCCTGCGTTCAGTGGTGGTGCTCATGCCGCGGCCCTTCTGTCCAAGCTGTGCGGTGGATCGTCTCGATGCGGTCGGCCCAGGACGGTGAGGGCTTCCCCGGCGGCGGTGATTCCGCTGCGTACAGCGGATTCCATCGTCGCCGGCCAGCCAGTATCGGTCCACGCGCCCGCGAGGTAGAGACCGGGCAGCCCGGTGCGGGCGCCGGGGCGCAGCCTGCCCACCCCGGGAGCCGGGGCAAACGTGGCGGAACGCTCACGGGTGACGAAGAAGTCGCGCACGTCGGCGGCACGCGCCGGCGGGATGAGTCTGGCGAGCTCGGGCAGGAACCGCTCCCGCAGTGCGGCGACCGGCTCGTCGATGACGTCGCGTGCCGCGGACTGGGAGAGGGTCAGGTACTGGCCGCCGCCGGTCAGGCCGGACTGTGCGGTGCGGTCGAAGACCCACTGGATCTCGCTGCCGAGCGTGGCGAAGAACGGGGCGCGCAGCACCGGCCGGTCGTAGACGACGTGCACGTTGAGGATCGGGGAGGTCCCGATCCGGCGCAGTGTGCCGCGGTCGGGGAGCGCCCCGTCGGGCAGCAGCCGGTAGGCCTCGTGGTGGGCGACGGCCAGCACCACCGTCCCGGCGACGAGGTCCTCGGCGGGGCCGCGGCCCTGCTGGACCGTCACCCGCCAGTCGCCGCTGTGCGGCCGGTGGACGATGCGGCGCGCGCGTGCCTGCAGCACGGTGCGCACCCCGGCCTTCTCCAGGGCGCGGCCGGCGAGCTGGTCGTGCAGTTCGCCCAGCGGAACCCGGGAGACGCCGATGTCGGCGGCCGATGGCTCGCTGAGGAGTCCGGTGCGGAAGACCATCGCGGCCAGGGCGAGGGAGACGTCCGGGGCGCGGGCGTTGAGGGTGGCCAGGCCCACCAGGTCCCACAGGGCCTCGACGGCGCGCGGGGACTGGCCGTGCGCACGAAGCCAGCCGGCGAAGTCGACGTCGTCGAGCTGCGGGTCTGCCGGGTCCAGCTTCCGCAGCGCGAGCGCGGCGCGGGAGACGGCGGCGCGCTCGGCGAGCGAGAGGTGCGGGTAGGTCGCCAGGCCGCGCGCGAGGTGCAGCGGGACCGGCAGGTTGCTGCGGCGCAGCCGGCCCAGTCGCCGGGTGGCGGCGTCGAGGACGGGTACGTCCAGGCGCGGCTGCACGGGGGCCAGCGATGCGCCGTCGATGCGGTCCAGGAACCACTGGTAGGCGGAGCAGCAGCGCAGGTGGACGTGCTGGCCGTTGTCGACGGCGAGTTCGCCGGCCGGCGAGTCGCGGCGGAAGGAGAAGGCCAGGCCGCCCAGCCGCGGCCGGGTCTCCAGCAGGGTGACGCGCAGCCCGGCGTCGGCGAGCCGCAGCGCGGCCGTGGTGCCGGCCAGCCCGCCGCCGATGACGACGGCGGCGGGCACGGAGGCGTCCTCGGGGCTCCGGGTCGGGTCAGTCACTGTCACCGTGGGCCGCCTCCCGTGCCGCGCCGGGTGGCGTGCTGGGCGTCCAGCCCGGACAGGCCGCGCAGTGCGACGTAGGCCTTCTCGCGGGCCGGCAGCGAGACCCGGCCGCGCAGGATCTCGTGCGGGTCGTGTTCGATGCGGCGCAGCAGCCGGTGATAGATGCCGGCCATCGCGGCCACGCAGGCGCCGGAGCGGCGGTCGAGCATCGGCAGCAGGGCGAAGCCCTGGTCGAACAGGGTGCGCGCGCGGCGCACCTCGAACAGGACGAGCCCGGTGACGTCCGCGCCGGGCGCGGGCGTCGCGCTGTCGAAGCCGGCGGAGCAGCCGAACTTCTCCAGGTCCTCGGCAGGCAGGTAGGTGCGGCCGGTGGCCGCGTCCTCGCGCACGTCCCGGAGGATGTTGGTGAGCTGGAGCGCGAGGCCGAGGGTGTCGGCGTACTCGGCGGCACGCGCTACGCCGCGGGCGCCCGGGCGGGTTCCGAAGACACCCAGCGAGAGCCGTCCGACCGCACCGGCGACGCAACGGCAGTAGGACTGCAGTTCCTCCCAGGTGCCGTATCGGCGGCCGTGTACGTCCATCAGGACGCCGTCGATGAGCTCGTCGAGGGCGGCGAGCGGGATCGGATAGCGGCCCGCCGCATGACTGAGCGCCAGCACCACCGGGTCGGTGTCGTCCTCGCAGACCTCTTCGGCCTTGATGCGGGCCAGTTGTGCGCGGGTGTCCGCGAGCCGGCGCTCCTTCACCTCGTCCGGCAGGTCGCCGTCCCCGATGTCGTCGACACGCCGGGAGAAGGCGTACAGGGCGGACATGGCGCGTCGTTTGCCCGGCGGCAGCAGCCTGATGCCGTAGGCGAAGTTGCGGGCCTGCGTTCCGGTGACGGTCTCGCAGTAACGGTACGCCGCGAGCACGGGCGGGGACGTCTGGCGCTCTGACTGGACTGTGGCCACGTCCGGTTACCCCTCTCTTCGCAGTGTCGCCCCCACCTCGCGCAGCAAGCTGAGCCTGGTGGGCTTGGGAGGTCCAGGGAGTACGTCGAACCCGGCGGCGCGTACGGCCCGCACGGCGGCGCGGCCGCCGCCCACGAAGCCGGCGAGCAGCAGCCTCAGTCTGCCCTGGACGCTACCCAGCAGCGGCGTACCCTCATGCAGCAGATCCATGGCGCGTTCGCACTCGTAGGCGATCAGCGCGCGCACCGATGCGCCCGCGTGCGGTGCGGCGAGGTCGGTTTCCCGCACGTGGAAGCGGGCCATGTCCTCGGCCGGCAGGTAGATGCGGTCCCGCCGCAGGTCCTCCGCCACGTCCTGCACGTGTTCGATGATCTGCAGGGCGGTGCACACCGCGTCGGAGTGCCGGATCCGCTCGGGGCTCGTGGTGTCCGTCAGGGCGAGGACGAGCCGCCCCACCGGTTCGGCGGACAGCGTGCAGTAGGCGAGCAGGTCGTCGAAGGTGGCGTAGCGCCGCACCTTCTGGTCCTGCCGGTTGGCCTCGATCAGGTTCAGGAACGGCTCGGGGTCCATCCGGTGCCGCCGCACAGTGGGGACCAGCGCGGACAGCAGCGGGTGATGGGGCGCGGAGCCGCCGGCGGACTCGGCGGTGGCGAAGACGCGGTGCAGGTCCGTCTCGAAGGCGTCCAGCAGGGCGAGCCGGTCGTCGGCCTGTTCGGCGTCGACGCCGAGGTGGGCGGCGTCCGCCCCGCCGGGCGCGAGGTCGCCGTCGCCGATGTCGTCGACGAGCCGGGCGTAGCCGTAGACGGCCATCAGGTCGTCGCGCCAGGCACGCGGCAGAAAGCGGGGAGCCACCGGGAAGTTCTCTCGGCCGGCCTTGTCGAGCACGGCTCGCGCGTGCGCGTCCGCCGCGCGGGTCACCACGTTCTTCCAGGTGCCATCGCCGTCACGCCTCCGTTCTACAGTGCCACCACAGAACATCCTATTTCGGACACGCCGCCCACACCGGCGCGCGCGTCGCGCACCCGGTGAACCCGAACGGACGAGTCGATCACCGGTTATCCCCTGCATCAGCGCCCAAACAGACTACGCCGATCACTCGTTCAGGGCAGGGAATGACATGCAACAGCCCCCGCACCCAAGGGCGCAGGGGCTGCCTCCGACGGGTGGCCGGACGGGCGCTACTTGCCCGAGAACTTCTCGTACTCCTTGAGCACGTCCTCGGTCGGGCCGTCCATGCGCAGCACGCCGTGCTCGAGCCACAGCACGCGCTCGCAGGTGTCGCGGATCGACTTGTTGTTGTGGCTCACCAGGAAGACCGTGCCGGCCTCCTTGCGCAGTTCGCGGATGCGCGCCTCGGAGCGCATCCGGAACTTGTGGTCGCCGGTGGCCAGCGCCTCGTCGATCATCAGCACGTCGTGGTCCTTGGCGGCCGCGATGGAGAAGCGCAGCCGCGCGGACATGCCGGAGGAGTAGGTGCGCATGGGAAGGGTGATGAAGTCGCCCTTCTCGTTGATCCCGGAGAAGTCCACGATGCTCTGGTACCGCTCGTGGACCTCTTCGCGCGTCATGCCCATCGCGAGACCGCCGAGCATGACGTTCCGTTCACCGGTGAGGTCGTTCATCAGGGCCGCGTTGACGCCCAGCAGGGACGGCTGGCCGTCGGTGTAGACGTGGCCCCGCTCGGCGGGCAGCAGACCGGCCACCGCCTTGAGCAGGGTGGACTTGCCCGAGCCGTTCGAACCGATGAGGCCGATGGCCTCCCCGCGGTAGGCGGTGAAGCTGACGCCCTTGACGGCGTGCACCTCCCGCATGCCTGCGGGTGCCTTCCGGCGCAGGATGCGGTTCAGCGCGACGGTCGCGCTGCCCTTTCCGCTGCTTCCGCCGTTCACGCGGTAGACGATGTGCAGCTCGTCGGCGATGACGGTCGGCGTCCGCTCGGGGACCGCCTCCTGCCGGGGGGGTGCACTGCTCTTCTCAGCCACGGCCATAACGCTCCTCCGCCCTCCAGAAGAACACAAATCCGCCGATGCCCACGACCAGCGCCCAGCCCAGAGCCAGTGCCCAGACGTGGTCGGGCAGGACCTGCATGTGCTCGGTGTTGTGGTACTCCTTGATCAGCGAGAAGCGCATCAGGTCCATGTAGACCGCCGCCGGGTTCACCTGCACCACTGTCGTCACCCAGTGCGGAAACGACGTGTGCTTCTCGAGCATCGCCGGGATGAAGAACATCACGCCGGACGCGTACATCCAGGTCCGCATCAGGAACGGCATCAGCTGGGCGAGATCCGGCGTCGCCGAGCCGAGCCTGGCCATGATCATCGCCAGGCCCGTGTTGAAGCAGAGCTGCAGGATGAGCACGGGGACGATCAGCAGCCAGGACCAGGTCGGGTACTCGCCGAAACCGACCAGGATGACCGCCAGCACGATCATCGAGTACAGCAGCTGCTGCAGTTGCTGCAGGGAGAAGGAGATCGGCAGCGCGGCCCGCGGGAAGTGCAGTGCTCTGACCAGCCCGAGGTTGCCGGAGATGGCCCGCACGCCGCTCATCACCGACGTCTGCGTGAAGGTGAAGACGAACACGCCCGTCACCAGGAAGGGCACGTACTTGTCGTCACCGCCCGGCACGGTCCCCCGGCCGCCGAGGATCAGTCCGAAGATGACGAAGTACACCACCGCGTTCAGCAGCGGCGTGGCCACCTGCCAGACCTGGCCCAGCTTCGCCTGGCTGTACTGCGCGTGCAGCTTCGCCCGGGAGAAGGCGACGATGAAGTGGCGCCGGTTCCACAGCTGCCTGGCGTACTCCGGCAGGCTGGGCCGGGCACCGCTCACCGTCAGGCCGTGTTTGGCGGCCAGCTCGGCCGGGGACAGGCCGTCGTCAGAAGGTGGCGGATGGTTCATGGCAACCGCACCGTCGTGCGTTGTCTCGCTCACTGGAAATGTTCGTCCTCACTGGGCAAGCGACTGAAGACCGTGGTGCTCTCAAGAACAGAGCTTGTCAGATGACGGGCGGCCGTCCCAGCCGGGTCAGCCGCCACACCGTGCGCCATCGCATGGGCCGGCGGGGGCCGCACGGGCTCGTCCAGCCCTCCCGGAACCCGCCGAGCCAGGCCCGCAGTGCGGCCCCGGAGGGCCGGCGGGCCAGCGTCAGCAGCAGCCAGACGCCGAGGTAGACGGGCACCAGCGGCGCCGGCAGGTTGCGCCGCGCCAGCCACACCCGGTTACGGGCGACCATCCGGTGGTAGACCGCGTGCCGGCTGGGCGCGGTGGTCGGGTGGTGCAGCACCATGTCGGCGCGGTAGTCGATCGACCACCCGGCGTCGAGCGCACGCCAGGCCAGGTCGGTCTCCTCGTGGGCGTAGAAGAACTCGTCCGGCAGGCCGCCGACCTGCTGCAGGACGGCGGTGCGCACCGCGTTCGCGCCGCCGAGGAACGTGGTCACCCGCGAGGAGCGCATCGGGTCCGAGGCACGAAGCCTGGGCACGTGCCGGCGCTGGGTGACACCGGTGTCCGGGTCGGCGATGCGGAAGCTGACGATGCCCAGGGCGGGGTCCTCGTCGAAGGCCTCGCGGCACAGCCGGGCGGTGTCGGTGTTCGGCAGCAGGCCGTCGTCGTCCAGGAACAGCAGGACGTCCACGTCCCGGCCGCCGGGGCCGAAGGCCTCGATGCCGACGTTGCGGCCGCCGGGGATCCCGAGGTTTTCCGGAAGTTCGACCGTCCGTACACCTTCCGGCAACTCCGGCAGCGGCGCGCCGTTACCGACCACCGCGACCTCGACCGGATCGCCGTCCTGAGCGGCCACCGAGTCCAGCAGCGCCCGCAGCTCCTCCGGGCGGTTGCCCATGGTGAGCACCACGGCGCCGAGCCGGAGCTTCTCGCCGGCACTCATGCGAGCCTCCGCGAGGCGAGGACGGACACCAGGTGCAGCAGCGTCTGCACGACGGCGATGCCGGCGAGCACGGCCACTCCCAGCCGGGTGAAGAACAGGTCGCCGCGGACGGCGTCGACGATCGCCAGCACGAGGATGAGCAGCGACGCCTCGATCCCCAGGACCAGCCGGTGGAACTTCAGCGCCGCGGCCGCCTTGCGGGCCAGCGCCATGCCGGACGAGCGCGGCTCGGACGCCGTCTCCTGCACCGGCGGTTTGCCGGCCTGGTGGCGGGCGACGCCGACCAGGTCGGTCTCCGCCTTGATCAGCACGGCGCCCAGCGCCCCCAGGGTGCCCAGGAACGCCCACAGCCAGTCGATCCGGCCCGTCCCCCACAAGTCGGCGGCGCGCAGCCCGAAGCCGAGCAGCACGGCCGCGTCGCAGAAGTAGGCCGCGACCCGGTCCATGTACACGCCGCCGAGGGAGTACTGCTGCTTCCAGCGGGCGACCTCGCCGTCGACGCAGTCGAGCAGCAGGTACAGCTGGACCATCACCACGCCCAGCACCGCCCCTCCGACGCCCGGGACCAGCAGGGCCGGGGCCGCCAGCACGGCCGCGAGCGTCATCAGGTACGTCAGCTGGTTGGGCGTGATGCGGGTGCCGACCAGGTGCCGGTCGATCCGCAGGGACACCTCACGCATGTACAGGCGCCCCGCCCAGTGCTCACCGCTGCGCCGGTCCTTGACCCCCGCGGGGTGCACGACCGGTCGGAGTTCAGCTACCGATGGTTTCGGCATAGTCGGTGTATGCGTCCCTGATCTGGTCGGCGGACAGGTCGAGGTGCTCGAGGATGGTGTAGCGGCCGGGGCGGGTCTGCGGGGCGTACTCCACGGCCTTGACGAACTCGTCCACCTCGAAGCCGATGTCGCCGGGCAGCACCGGCAGTCCGTGGCGGCGCAGCACGCTCGCCATCAGCGCCGACTCCTCGCGCGCACCGCGCAGGTGCATGGCGAAGGCCGCACCGATGCCGCACTGCTCGCCGTGCAGCGCGCTGCGCTTGGGGTAGCGCAGATCGAGGGCGTGGCAGATCTCGTGGCAGGCGCCCGAGGCCGGACGGCTGTCGCCGGCGATGGACATCGAGATGCCGGTGAGCACGAGCGCCTCGGCGTAGACGACCAGGAAGTCGTCGTCGCCGATGCCGCCGGGGTTGCGCAGCACCGAGTCGCCGGCGCTGCGCGCCATGGCCGCGGCCAGGCCCTCGAAGGCCTCGCCCGTCTCGCGGTGGGACAGCTCCCAGTCGGCGACGGCCGAGATGTTGCTGATGGCGTCGCCGATGCCCGCCCGCACGAACCGGGCCGGGGCCTCACGGATGACGTCCAGGTCGATGACGATGGCGATCGGGTTCGGCACGCCGTACGAGCCGCGGCCGGCGTCGTTGTCCAGCGTGGACACCGGCGAGCACAGACCGTCGTTGGCGAGGTTGGTGGCCACCGCGACCATGGGCAGGCCGACGCGGGCCGCCGCGTACTTGGCGGAGTCGATGACCTTGCCGCCGCCGAGCCCGACGACCGCGTCGTAGCGCCCGGCCTTCTTCACGGCGTCCGCCAGCCGGACGGCACCGTCGATGGTGCCGTCGGCGTCGTCGAACCAGTCCGCGTCGGGCAGCAGGGGGGCGAAGCGGTCCCGCAGCGCCTGGCCCGAGCGCGGGCTGATGGCCATGGCCAGCCGGCCGGACGGCGCGATGCGCTGGTCCGCCAGCAGCCCGGCGAGGTCGTTCAGTGCACCGGCCCGGATGTCGACCGTCAGCGGGGACGGGATCAGTCGGGTCAGTACCGGCATGCGATCTCCCGGCCCTTGGCGAGGTCGTCGTGGTTGTCGATCTCGACCCACTGCACGTCGCCGATGGGCTGCACGTCGACCGTGAAGCCGCGGTTTACCAGCTCCTGGTAGCCGTCCTCGTAGTAGAGGTCGGGGTCCTTCTCGAAGGTGGCCTTCAGCGCGTCGGCCAGCTCCTCGGCGGCCTCCGGCTCGATGACGGTGAGGCCGATGTACTCGCCGGTGGCCGTGGCCGGGTCCATCAGCTTGGTGATCTGCTGCACGCCCTTGGCCGGGTCGGTGACGACCTTCATCTCCTCGTCGGCGAGGTTCTTCACGGTGTCCAGCGCCAGGATGATCTTCTGCCCGTCGCCACGCGCGGCGAGCAGGGTCTCCTCGACGGAGACCGGGTGCACGGTGTCGCCGTTGGCCAGCAGCACGCCCTGCTTGAGCTCCTCGCGGGCGCACCACAGCGAGTAGGCGTTGTTCCACTCCTCGGCCTTGTCGTTGTCGATGAGGATGAGGTTGACGCCGTACTTCTCCTCGAGCTCCGCCTTGCGCTCGTACACGGCCTCCTTGCGGTAGCCCACGACGACAGCGACGTCGGTCAGACCGACGGCGGCGAAGTTCGCCAGCGTGAGGTCGAGGATGGTCTTGTCGCCGTCGACCGGCACCAGGGCCTTGGGCAGGGTGTCGGTGTAGGGGCGCAGACGCCGTCCGGCGCCGGCGGCCAGCACGAGGCCGATCATGCGGGTTCTCCTGTTTCGTCGTGTACAGCGGGCGCCCCGGAGGACACCCAGAAGCGGATGCTCTCGCCGAGCACCGCGAGCGCCAGCACGCCGGCGAGGGCGGCGAGCGCGAGGCAGAAACCTGAGCCGGTCGGCAGCAGGGCGGCGAACACGGTGACCAGCAGGGTGCGGCCCTCGTGCCCGCCGATGGCCCGCACCAGTGCGTGCGGGGGCGCGCCGGTGCCGCCGCGGATGCGGTACACCGTGTCGTAGTGATGGTAGGCGACCGCCGCGACCAGCCCGAAGGCGGCGGGCAGCGCACCGTCCTGCCCGCTGCGGGCGGCCAGGACCAGCACCGTGCCGTACTCGGCGGCGCGGAACACCGGCGGGACGAGCCAGTCCAGCGGGCCCTTCAGCGGCCGGGCCACGGCGATGCCAGAGGTCAGGGCGTACACGGCCGCGGCGAGTACCGGCCACCAGCTGCCGAAGGGCGTCCACAGGGCGACGGCCACCACGGCGGCCGCGCCGGCCGCCGCCGTGACCGGCGGGAGCAGCGCGCGGCCTGCCCGGGCGACGGCCTCGGCGAGGGGGCCGCTGTCGGCCAGGTCGGCCAGTGCGCGGGCGGCCCGGTCGGTGCGCGCGGCCCGGCGGGTCAGGGAGCGCAGCACGCGGCCCGCGGTGGTGTAGCAGGCGGCCAGTGCGCAGCCGATCAGCAGCACGACCAGGGTGATGCGGGGCGTGGTGCAGGCGGTGAGCACGGCGATGAGGGCCCAGCGCTCGCCGATGGGCAGCACGATCATGCGGCGCAGCCACACCGTCCAGCCGACGCTGTCGAGCCGGTCGGAGAGTGCGGCGGTGGGGCTGGTGTTGGCGGCGGCGTCGTGGTTCGCCTCGTTGAAGGAGAAGTCGACGACGTGCCGCGCGGTCTGCAGCACCATGGCGCCCAGCGCCAGCGCCCACACGTCGTCGCCGCCGCGGGCGGCGCCCAGTGCCAGGCCGGCGTAGTAGGCGTACTCCTTGGCGCGGTCGAAGGTGGCGTCCAGCCAGGCGCCGAGCGTGGAGTACTGCAGCGAGTAGCGGGCCAGCTGGCCGTCGGTGCAGTCCAGCACGAAGGACGCGAGCAGCAGCACGCCGGCGGCGACGAAGCCGCCTCGGGTGCCGGTGGCCGCGCAGCCGGCTGCGATCAGCGCGACCAGCAGGGAGGCGGTGGTGACGTGGTTCGGGGTGAGGCCGCGCCGCGCGCACCAGCGGGCGATGTAGCGCGAGTAGGGGCTGATGAAGAAGGTGGTGAAGAAGCCGTCGCGTGATTTGACCGCGCTGCGCAGCCGGACGGCTTCGTCGTCGACGCCGTCGACGTCCGCGCGGGCGGTGGCACGCGCCGCGTCGTCCACGGGCACCCGGGCGACCAGCACACCGAGCTCGGGCCGGTGCACGGACACGCCGTCGGCGTCCAGGACCGCGACGAGCCGGTCCGGCAGCGTCTGCGGCCCGTCGGCCGCGTCGGCCTCGGGTCCTTCGGGCCCGGTGCCGGTGGCCGCCGGCACGGCGGCGAGCCCGGCCAGGGCCCTGGTCAGGGCGGGGCGGGCGTCCGCACGTACCGCCACGGCGCCGGGCGCCGCGCCCGCGGCGAAGCGCGGGTCGGTCAGCGCGAGCCGCAGGCTGTGCGCGTGCCCGACGAAGCGGGAGTCGACGACCGCGATCCGTTCACCCGCCGGGACGGCGGCCAGCGCGTCGGCCACCGCGGCGGCGGAGGCCGCGGTGCGCACGGTGAAGCCCAGCGACGCCAGGTCGCTCTCCAGCGGTGAGCCGGCGACCGACGGGCCGGTGAGGATGGCGGTCGACAGACGAACCCACTCCTTGGACGGACGAACATCACGAGTGCGGCCGCGGCAGCGGCGTCTCTGCGGCGGCCGGGCAGCGGTCGGGGGCACCGTCACCCGTTCGCCGGGCACGGCACGTCGGCAGAGGTTATCGGATCGAGACGAGCAGACGTTCACCACGGATTCACCTCGCCTGGCTTGTCCGGCTTGCGCTCCCCCTGCGCAGCCGGGCGACTCGGCTAGGGTGACCGCCATGACGTGGATGATCACCGGCGGAGCCGGCTACATCGGGGCGCATGTCACACGGACGCTGGCGGAGGCCGGCGAGTCCGTCGTCGTGCTCGACGATCTCTCCAGCGGCGTCCCCGGCCGCCTCGGCCCGCAGGTCCGGCAGGTCGAGGGCTCGACCCTCGACCGCGCGCTGCTCGAGCGCACGCTCGCCGAACACCGCGTGGACGGCGTCGTCCACCTGGCGGCGAAGAAGCAGGTCGGCGAGTCCGTGGCGCAGCCGCTGCGCTACTACCGCGAGAACGTGCACGGCCTGACGGTGCTGCTCGAGGCGGTCGCCGCGGCGGGCGTGCGGCGCTTCGTCTTCTCCTCCTCGGCGGCGGTCTACGGCATGCCGGACGTCGATCTGGTGACGGAGGAGACGCCATGCGTGCCGATGAACCCCTACGGCGAGACGAAGCTCGCCGGTGAGTGGCTGGTGCGGGCCGCGGGGCGGGCGCACGGGATCCGCACGGCCTGCCTGCGGTACTTCAACGTGGCGGGCGCGGCGCGGCCGGAGCTGGCCGACACCGGCGTGTTCAACATTGTGCCGATGTACTTCGACGCACTGACCCACGGCCGGGCACCGCTGATCTTCGGGGACGACTACCCGACCCCGGACGGCACGTGCATCCGCGACTACATCCACGTCCAGGACCTCGCCGAGGCGCACCTGGCCGCGGCGCGGCACCTGTCAAAGGACGGCACGGAAGGTGACCTGACCGTGAACGTCGGGACCGGCGAGGGGGTCTCGGTGCGCGAGATGGCCGACCTGGTCGCGGACGTGACCGGCCGCACCGAGCCGGCGGCGCAGGTCGCGCCGCGACGCGCGGGCGACCCGGCGCGCGTGGTGGCCTCCGCGGAGCGGATCGGCCGGGAGCTGGGCTGGGCACCGCGCCACAAGGTGCGGGACATGGTCGAGTCGGCCTGGCAGGGCTGGCGCCGGCTGTACCCGCAAGCGCGCTGACACACCGCACGCACGTGCGGTGCGATGCGGTGCAGCAAAGCCGGGCACCGTGGGTACGGCAGACTGGTGAAGCAGCCGACGCGAAGGAAGACCATGGCGAACAGCCCAGCGGCCCCGATCATGCTCGAACTCGTCGACGAGGACGGAACGACGATCGGCACCGCGGAGAAGCTCTCCGCCCATGTCGCACCGGGCAGACTGCACCGGGCGTTCTCCGTCTTCCTCTTCGACGAGGCGGGCAGGCTGCTGCTCCAGCGCCGGGCGCTGGGCAAATACCACTCCCCCGGCGTCTGGTCGAACACCTGCTGCGGGCACCCCTATCCGCAGGAGCCGCCGTTCGTCGCGGCTGCACGGCGGGTGGGCGAGGAACTGGGCGTGGCGCCGTTCCTGCTGCGCGAGGCGGGCCGGGTGCGCTACAACCATCCGGACCCGGCGTCCGGCCTGGTGGAGCAGGAGTACAACCACCTGTTCGCGGGACTGGTGCGCGACGGTCTGCGGCCCGATCCCGAGGAGATCGCCGAGACCGCGTTCGTCACGCCCGCGGAGCTGGCCGAGCGGCACGGGCAGGGGAACTTCTCGGCGTGGTTCATGACGGTGCTGGACGCCGCACGCCCGGCGGTCCGTGAGCTGACGGGCCCTTCGGCCGGCTGGTGAGCCGGCCGCGGCCGCGGCCGGCGGTCAGACGGTGGGCAGCGGCAGCGCCGCCCAGATCACTTTGCCGCCCGCGCCGGTCTGCTCCACGTCGCACCGGCCGCCCGCCTCGGCGGTGAAGGCCTTGACCAGGAGCAGGCCGCGTCCGCCGGTGTGCTCCTGGTCCGGGTCGGCCTCCAGGGCCTTGGGGCGGTAGGGGTGCGCGTCCTCGACAGCGATGCGCACCCAGTCCGCGCCGAGGGAGAGCTCCACGCCGATGTCCGGGGAGAGCAGCGCTGCGTGCCGGACGGAGTTGGTGACCAGCTCGGAGAGGATGAGCATCAGCCCCTGCAGCAGGTCGTCGTCGACGGGGGCCTGCAGCCGGCGGATCAGGTCGCGGACCGCGTGCCGCAGCTGTGGGACCGAGGAGTCCAGTGCGGGGGCGTCGAAGCGCCATGCCCCCTCATAGGGCCGTGGCATGGTGCGCTCCTGTACCGGTGTCATGACCGGGGCACTGCCGCCCGTCGCCGGTGGCACGCTCCCGCGGATGTCCATCTCCCGCACCCCGCTCTCCAGTCGAGTGTTCTTGCATCTGTTCTTGCATCGAGTGTTGATATCTCACACCTGCGACCCGGCGTGCTGACAAGAAGTCGATGGCGATTGAGGGAACTTGACACTTTGCGCTCGATTCCGACCTCCTTCCGACGATGCTTGTTCGGAGCCGGGCGCTTCCGTGACTGGTTGCCGGATACGATCCGGAACATGCACGCGGCACCGCCGGCCGTGCACGCCGCGTGCTCCGACGGCGTCGCCACGGTCACCCTCGACCACCCGGCCAAGCGCAACGCGATGACCCCGGAGATGTGGCGCGCGCTGCCCACGCTGCTGGAACGGCTCGCCGGCGACCGGCGGGTGCGGGCTGTGGTGCTCACCGGCGCGGGCGGCACGTTCTGCGCCGGCGCGGACATCGGATCGCTGCGGGACGGCGCCCCAAAGACGCAGGCGCTGGCCGTGGCGGCCGAGGAGGCGCTGGCGGCCTTCCCCCGGCCGACGCTGGCCGCGGTGCACGGTCACTGCGTCGGCGGCGGCTGCCAACTGGCCGCGGCCTGCGACCTGCGCTTCGCCGCCACGGACGCGCTGTTCGGCGTCACCCCGGCGAAGCTCGGCATCGTCTACCCCGCCTCCTCCACGCAGCGGCTGGCCGCCCTGGTCGGCCCGGCCACCGCCAAGTACCTGCTGTTCTCGGCCGAACTGGTCGGCGCCGAGCACGCGCTGCGCACCGGGCTCGTGGACGAGGTGCATCCCGGCGGCGTGCTGGACGCCCGTGTCGCGGAGTTCGCCAGGGTGCTGGTCTCCCGGTCACAGCTCACCCAGGCTGCCGCG
>DASSBO010000314.1:0-8593 GCA_035698655.1 Streptomyces sp. | reverse complement strand
CGTCCGCATCCGTCCCGCCGGTGTCCAGGCCGCCCGACAGGGTCTCGTCCTTGCCGCGGTGCCCGTCCTGGCCGCCCGCCGTACCGGTACCGGCCGCGCCCTCGCCGGCCGCGTCCTCGCCGGCCGTCACGCCGTGGTCGGCGCAGAACGTCCGCACGCCGTGCTCGCCGCCGGCGGCCCGCTCCAGGCGCCGGCGCTCCCCGGCGTTGAGTTCGTCGTGGGTGTAGGCGCTGCAGAGCGTGTCGACGAGCGCTTCCTGATCCACCTCGGACAGCTTTGAGCCGTGCCCGGCCGGGGAGTGCTCCTTGCCGCCGGCCTCGTTCCGGTGCCGCGCGTCGGCACCACCGTCACGGCCGCCGTCCGGAGTCGGCGTGGCCCCGGGAGCGGTGTCGGAACCGCCGGGTGTCCTGCCGGTGGTCGGCCCCGGGGACGCTCCGGGCCGCTCGGAGGACCCGTCGGCCCCGCCGGCGTCGCCCGCGGAGGGGCCGCCCATCGGGGAGACGCTGACCGCGGGGCCGGTCGGGCCGTCGTGGAACGGCGTCGGCAGCACGCCGACACCGGCCGCCACCGCGACACCGCCCAGCGCGAAACCCGCCACCGCGACCGCCAGTCCGGCGCGCAGCGGCCGTCCGGCACTGCGCACCGGCGGGCGGCAGGCGTCGGCCACCCGGCCGAGCAGCGTCCGCGGCAGCCGGCCGGCGGTGCCGACCGCGGCGGACCGCTCGGCGCGGTACGCCGCCACGGCCGCCGTCTCGCCGTGCAGTTCGCCGCTCTCGGCGGCCGCCACCGCCGGCCGCAGCGAGCGGAGTGCCGCGGCCAGCCGGGCCTCGGAGCCCTCGCAGCGCGCGTCGACCGGCAGACCACGCAGCAACTGCTCCGCCGTCTCCTCGTCCAGCCAGGCGTACCGGTCGTCGACCATCACGTTTCCCTCAGCGTTCGCGCGGCGTTCTGCGTCACACCCCGCTCGGGGTCACCGGCCGGCGGACGACGCTGTCCGGGCGGTGCGGACGGGGTGCCGTCCGGCCCCTCACCAGGTGAGTCGTCGTGCTCGGCGGCCTCCTCCTCGCCGTCCGCCCGCTCATCCAGGAGTTCGGCGAGTCTGCGCAGCCCGCGGTGCGCGGCGGTGCGCACCGCGCCGGAACGCTTGCCGAGCACCTCCGCCGTACTCTTGGCGTCCAGGCCCACCACGACGCGCAGGATCACGGCCTCGGCCTGGTCCCGCGGCAGCCGGGCGACGAGTGCCATGGTCCGGTCGGTGCCCAGCGCCTCCAGCGCCTCGTCGGCGGTGTCGGCGCCGTCGGGAAGGGTGAGCAGCTCCGTCTCGTCGCCGCCCGAGGCGGGCCTGCGGCCGCGCATCCGCAGATGGTCCAGCGCACGGTTGCGTGCTATCCGGGCCGCCCAGCCGCGGAACCGGTCCGCGTCGCCGGAGAAGCGCTGCAGGTCGCGGGCGATCTGCAGCCAGGCCTCCGAGGTGACGTCCTCGGCGTCCGTGTCGTGCACCAGGGTGCGCACGTAGCCCAACAGCCGCGGGTGCACGGCCCGGTAGACGGTGCGGAAGGCACACTCGTCACCCTCCTGCGCCGCCCGCACCGCTGCGGTGAGCTCTGCGTCATCCCCCTGCACGTCCGTGTCCTCGCCCCACTCCGCGCCGTTGCGACGTCAAGTTCCGGCGCCCCTGGCCGGGCACCCTGTCCCTTTCCCGTACAACCGCTCGGACCGGCCGTACCGCTTGCACACCGACCAGGGCCGATGCAGGGCAGCACGCTACGACGGGCGACATGCCCGCGTCCATGCCGGACCGTCCCGGAGACGCCGCGAAAGCGGAACGACCCCCTCCGCGCGGCGGCGGCGTAACACATCGCGGCCCCGCGACGCTGAGAGGAGTACGCGGGCCGCCTGGCGTGGTGTGCCCGTAGCCGACGGCGGCCGAGGTCTCTCCTGTGGGGGGTGGCGACCTCGGCCGTCTTCATTTTTCTCAACTTTTTCCGCCACAGGTGTGATGATCTGCCGTCAGCAGACGCTCTCTATACGACGGGCCGGCACAGACCGGGCCGTCATCCCCCCACGAAACAGAGCATCCACCCCGGATCCGGGCGAAAAACGCAGCCGGACCGGGACCGACTGACGAAGGGCGGGACGTGAGTCCGCGAAGTGCACACGCACGAAGAACCATCAGCCTGAAGACCCGGACGTGGCTGACCCTGGGCGCCGTGGCGCTCGGCGGCGCGGGAGTGGTCGGTGTGGCGATGGCCGACACCGGCGGCCACGGCAAGCCCCCGGTCACCGCGCGGGGGGCGGAGTTCCACACCATCAAGCTGCAGGACAAGGGCAAGGGCCACAAGGGCGTCGACAAGCGCACCACCAAGGCCTTCAGCATGCTGGGCATCTCGTGGCCCAAGGCCGCCGCCGACATCGACGGCCGGGTGCAGGTGCGCGCCCGCAGCATCGAGACCGGTGAGTGGACCGACTGGCAGGACCTCGAGGCGAACCCCGACGGGCCCGGCGGCAGCGAGGCCAAGGAGTCCGAGGTCCGCGGCGCCACCGCACCGCTGTGGGTCGGCCCCTCCGACGGTGTCGAGGCACGCGTCGTCGCGGACGACGGCTCGACCAGCGCCGGGCTGCCCAAGGGGCTGCGGCTGGACCTGGTGGACCCGGGTGTGACGAAGAAGGAGGCCAAGCGGGCGAACCGCGGCCGTGCGCAGCACGGCATGCACCCGGCGGCCTACGCCCTTCCGATGGACGTCTCGACGAGCTCCGGCCCGAGCACGAGCACGAGCCCGAGCACAAGCCCGAGTGTGAGTGCGAGCCCGAGCGAGACAGCGAGCGGCACACCGGCGCCGTCGGACTCGCCGAGCGCCTCGGCCGACCCGTCGACGACCGCGAGCCCGTCGCCCACCGCCACCGTGCCGACCGCCCCGGCGTCCACGGTGCACCGGCCGCCGATCATCACGCGTGCCGAGTGGGGCGCCGACGAGTCGCTGGTCGAGGACGCGCCGACGTACAACGAAGACGGCGTCCAGGTCGCCTTCGTGCACCACACGGCCGAGACGAACGGCTACAGCTGCACCCAGTCGGCGGCGATCATGCGGTCGATGATGGAGTACCACATCAAGTCCAACGGCTGGAACGACCTCGGCTACAACTTCGTGGTCGACAAGTGCGGCAAGATCTTCGAAGGCCGTGCCGGCGGCATCGACCTGCCGGTGCACGGAGCCCACACCTACGGCTTCAACAGCTACTCCACCGGCATCGCCGTGATGGGACGTTTCGACAACTACCCGGGCGGATACGTCAACGCGCGCATCGACCGCGCGGTCGCCCGCATCGCGGCCTACAAGCTCGGCCAGTACGGCGTCGACCCGACCGGCGAGGTCACCCTGACCGCGCTCGGTGACACCGGCGTGTACCAGAACGGCGAAGAGGCGACCCTGAAGACGATCTCGGGTCACCGCGACGGGTACAACACGGTCTGCCCCGGCGACGACCTGTACTCCCAGCTCCCGGAGATCCGCCGCTATGCGGCGAGCCCGGCGGCGAGCAGTGCCATCCCGACCTCGGACGTCAACCGGGACGGCACCACCGACCTGGTGGCCGGCATGCCGGCCGCGACAGAGGGCGGCGACGCCGGTTCCGGCATGGTCACGCTGGTCCCCGGCGGCATCAACGGCCCGGAGACCGGCAGCGCCCGAGTCATCGACCAGTCGAGCCCCGGCGTCAACGGTGGTCACGAAGCGGGTGACGACTTCGGCGAGGACAGCGCGTACGGAGACCTGAACGGCGACGGCTTCGCCGACCTCGTCATCGGCGTGCCGGGCGAGGAGTACACCTCGGCCACCGATCACGGCCTCGCGATCGTCCTCTACGGGCCCGACCTGACGACCGGCACCAGTGTGCACGCGCCGGAGGACGCTCAAGTGGCCGGCGCGCGTTTCGGCTCCGCTCTCGAGGTGGCCGACGTCGACAGTGACGGTGACGCGGACATCCTCGCCGTCTCGCCCGGCGAACCCGGCAAGTGGTGGCTGTTCGACGGAAAGACACTCGACCTGACGGAGTCCGGTTACCTCGGATCGTCCGCCTACACCGGTGCCTCGTCCGAGGCGGACGTCACCAGCGGCGACTTCGACCGGGACGGTTACGTCGACGTGGCGATCAACTACGTGGACCCCAGCGGCAAGGGTCGCGTCCTGGTGCTGAACGGTTCCGCCGACGACCTGGTGCGGCAGGGTCTGCTGAGCACTCCCGGCGGCCGCTCCATCGACTCCGGAGACACCGACGGCGACGGCTACGCCGACCTCGTCATCGGCCAGCCCTCCGCAGGCGAGTCGGGCGGCGACTCCGGCGGCCAGATCACCGTGCTGCACGGTTCCTCGAGCGGTCTGACGACCAGCGGACAGGAAATCGTCACGCAGGACACCGCCGGGGTCGGCGGTGCGCCCGAATACGGTGACGCCTTCGGGCAGGACGTCTCCGTCGGTGACGTCAACAACGACATGAACGCCGACGTGCTGGTGGGTGTGCCGCAGGAGAACCTGACCCGGGACGGGTCCGCCAGCGCGGACCCGGGCATGGTGCATCTGCTGTTCGGCAGCTCCTCCGGCGTCACCGGTGAGGGCGCCATGAGCATCAGCCAGGACACCGCGGGCGTCCCGGACGTCACGGAGTGGTACGACCGTTTCGGTTCGTCCGTCCAGCTTGCGGACGTGTCCGGATGGGGCCGCACCGACCTGGCCATGGGCGCCGAAGGCGAGGACGACGGCGACGGCGCGATGGTGCTGCTGCCGGCCGGCAGTGCAGGCATCGACCCGTACGACGCCGCGTTCTACGGCTCCGGCACCTTCGGCGCACCCGCCGGAGCGAGCCTCGGTTACACCCTGACGCCGTAACCGGCGGCGCCAGGCAGTACGACCGGCCCGTGGGCGGGGCGGTGGACGCCGCCCGGCCCACGGGCCTTCCCTTCGTCCGCACACTTGTGGCGCTCCACGGAAGAACGGGTAACGTGCCCTTCCCCGCCGTCCGCAGAGAAAGGCGCGTCGACACGTCACCCGTGTCGTGAACGATCATGAGTGTGGAGGAGACGAGCCGCGGCGGCCCGGAGGAGACCCCTCGACGGCCGGCCGAGCAGCTGAGTCTGCTGCTCACCCGCGCCCGCAGCGGGGAGGAGGCGGCGTTCCGCAGCCTCTACCGCACGCTCACCCCGGAACTCCTGCGCTACGCCGCCGTGCTCGTCGGCCAGGACGCCGAGGACGTGGTCGCCGAGGCCTGGCTGCAGGCGTCCCGCGACCTGTTCCGCTTCGAGGGCGACGGTCCGGCCTTCCGCCGGTTCGTCCTGGCGGTGACGCGCAACCGTGCGCACGATCTGCTGCGGCGCAGGAAGCGGCGGGTGGCGGAGTACACCGTGCCGCACACGGATCTGCCCGAGCCGCGGCTCGGGCACGGCCAGGCCGGCCGGGACGCCGCGGAGATCGTCGGTTCCCGGCTCTCCGAACGCGAGGCGCTCGCCCGCATCGCTCGGCTTCCGCGCACCCAGGCGGAGGCCGTGCTGCTGCGGGTGGTGCTCGACATGGACAATCGCAGCGCCGCCGAGGTGCTCAAGCGGCGGCCGGGGACGGTGGCGATGGCCCTCTCACGCGGGCTGAGACGACTGGCCCGCACGGCACGCGAGGAGCACGTGGCAGCGCAGGAAGCACGCAACGGCAAACGGAACGCGAGCGAGACCACCGTCAGGGAGGTGAGGACACGATGCACGACAGGCCCTACGACGACGCGGAGTTGCGACGGCTGATCGCCGAAGGCGGCGGCAGGGACGCCGACCCCCGCGAACTCGCCGCCCTCGCCGACCTGTTCGGTGCGGCCACCGCCTCCCGGCCGGCCGAGCCGCTACCCGGTGAGGAGGCGGCGGTCGCCGCGTTCCGGGCCGCGCACACGGCCGCACCGGCCGCGCGACCGGCGGCCACCACGCGCCGGAGACGGTTCAGCAGACGGACGACGGCGCTGAGCGTGGCCGTCGCCACGCTGCTCGGCGGCGGTGTCGCCGTCGCGACCGCGGCCACCGGACATCTGCCGTTCCAGGACGGCACGAACGGGAGCGGCCCGCTGCCGACCGCCTCGGCGCCGGACGCGCCCGGCGGCGACGCCTCCGCCGCCGGCACCGGCGGAGCGTCGGTGCCGGAGTCCCCGTCCGGTCCGTCCGGCTCGTCCGGTGTCCAGGACGAGCCCTCGGCCGCCGGCTCGCCGTCCGCCCCGGCGACGTCCGCACGGCCGCCCGCCGGACCGGAGAGCAGGAAGCCGCACCCCGGACGGCAGCACGGGAACGACCCGGCGGCCACCCGCGAGGAGCGGCTGGACGGCCTGTGCCGCTCCTACGCCCACAAGAAGCCGGAGCAGCGGAAGCAGGCGCTGGGCAAGCCGGGGTTCGCGCCGCTGGTCGACGCGGCCGGCGGCCCGGAGCACGTCGCGGCCTACTGCGCGGACCGCGCCGCGGAAGGCGGCGGTCCCGGTCCGCACGAGCCCGGTCACGCGTCGGCGAAGCCCGGCATCAAGGCCTCCCCCGCCGCGCCCGAGAAGCCGCAGGGCCCGGGCTCCTGACGCCTGGGCGTCAGGAGGAGACGCGCGAGATCAGGTCGCGGAACTGCGGCCAGGTCAGGTCCGGACGCTGCGGGTTCCACAGCTTCTGGGACGTCGCCGCCAGCGGGTCGTGGATCCCCGCGGCGATCTCCTCGGGGGTCTGGGCGTCCGCGATGTCGCACCACAGGGCGAAGCGGCCACCCAGGATGTGCTTGCGCCCGGCGAGCGCGTCGGGAACGGGCTTCGTGCCGCGCAGGACCGCGGGAGTCCACTCCTCGTAGATCCGCTCGCCCGTCGGATACGTGAACTGGTTCGGCTCGCCGAGCACGTAGTACAGGTACTCGTCGTTGACGTTGACCAGCTTGCGGCCGGCCTTGAGGTAGTCCTCCGGCGGGCGGGCGCCGTTCTCCTTGCCCGTCCAGTAGGTGACCTGCCGGTGCTCGCCGGCCTTGACCTGTCCGTCGGCGTAGATGCCGTCGTTCCACACCTGCGGCGTCTTGCCCATCGCCCGAACGGTCTTCGCGCGGGCGTTGGTCCACGCGGTGGCCAGGTCCTCGATGTCGCCCTTCGGCCCGTACCGCTTGTGCGCGGCGTCGATGAGCTGCGGGTAGGAGGCGGCCGGGTCCGAGGCGAGGAGCGCGGGGTACTCGTCGCCGCCGATGTGCCGGTACTTCGCGGGGAAGAGATCCTCGTACTCCTCGAACAGGTCGTCGAT
This sequence comes from Streptomyces sp., assembly GCA_035698655.1. GTDB lineage: Bacteria > Actinomycetota > Actinomycetes > Streptomycetales > Streptomycetaceae > Streptomyces. Next base: position 1,314 of record DASSBO010000314.1, on the reverse strand, counting down.
CAGCTCTCCGGCCTTCTTGTCGGTCACGTCGACGGCGCCGGTGACCGGCTCCCCCTGCGCGTTGTGCAGCTGGAACTCGGGGTGGGCCTTCAGGACGGCACCGAGGTGGCCGGGCGAGTCGATCTCCGGGATGACGGCGATGTGCCGGGAGGCGGCCAGGTCCACGATCTGCCGCACCTGCTTCTTGGTCAGGTGCTGCGGCGAGACGATCTCCGGGTGGCTGTCGCTCTCCAGCCGGAACGCCTGGTCGTCGGAGACGTGCAGCTGCAGCTGGTTGAGCTTGAGGTCGCCCATCTCGCGGATCCGGTCCTCGATCCAGCCGGCGCTGAAGTTCTTGCGCGCGATGTCGAGGGAGAGGCCGCGCTGCGGGCGGTCGGGCGCGTCGTGGGCGGTGCCGGAGCCGAGCCGGCCCTGGGCGCGGACGGTCTGCAGCAGGGTGCGGGTGCCGTAGAAGACGCCGGCCTGGCTGGATCCGGTGATGCGCACCTTGCCGTCGTGGCTGGTGAGGACGTATCCCTCGGCAGGGATGTCGGCGTCCTTCTCCAGCCGCAGGGTGACGTCACCGGCGTCGCCGGAGTCCTTCGCGTAGGGGACGTCGAGTTCTCCGGCGAGCAGCCGTCCCTCGTCGGCGAGCGAGCCGTTCCGGGTGACGACGCGGGTGCCGTCGCCCACCCGCCAGCTCGGCCCTGCCTCGCCCTGCCAGTCGCGCACGGTGGGCACCGAGACGGGCGCGGGACCGTGCCCGGTGGGCTCGGCGGTGCCGGAGGCGTGCCCGGCACGCGCCGGGGACCGCCCGCTGTCGTCGCCCGGCAGCAGCCACCACACGAGCACGGCGATGCCCCCGGCGCACAGCACCGCGGCCGCGGAGAGGAGCAGGATCTTCGGCCGGATACGTCCCATCCGGTCAGCCTATGGTCTGCTTCTCGCCTGGCTTGTCAGTTATGCGCCTTCCGCGCGTCCCGTACGGGTGAAATTCGCGCATCCGTCGGACCGGGAGCCCCTTCGGTCATTACGGTGGCCATGCCGCTGCGTCATCATGCCGTCACCGAGACCTGCGTACCGCTCGTTCCCGAGACCCCCGACCGAGGAGTCCATGCCGCCCCTGCCTCCACCGCGAAGCGCCCCGGCGGACGCCCGGGCCCCCGAGGAAGCCGGGGGCACCGGCGCGGCGCTGCGGCGGCTCAACGAGTGCCCGGCGCGCGAGGCCGAGCGGACGCTGCTGACCTGCTGCGGCTCACCGGGCTGGGCGGCCCGCGTCGCCGCGCACCGTCCGTACCCGGACGGCGCCGCCCTGCTGGCGGCCGCCGAGGCGGC
>DASSBO010000313.1:0-6661 GCA_035698655.1 Streptomyces sp. | reverse complement strand
CTCCCCGGACTCGAAGAACTCCACGAACGGCGCGTTGTAGGCCAGCAGGTTCCAGTCGACGCCGGTGATGTAGGCGGGCGACGAGCAGGAGTCGAGGGTCAGCTGCCAGCTGTCGATGATGCTGCGGTCGGCCCGCGGGTCCAGCGGGTGGGGCGGGAACTCCTCGCGCGCGTAGGCCCACAGCGCCTGCCACTCGTGTTCGCTGAACCGCAGCGCCGTCGCCACCGCGCGCAGCAGCCACTCCTCCGGCCGCTCTATGGCCCCGCGTTCGAGCCGCGCGTAGGTGCCGGTGCCCGGGCGGCCGAGCAGGTAGTCCAGCTGCGCCTGGGACAGCCCCTTGGCGCGACGGCCCTTGCCGGTCGGCCGTGCCAGCCCCACGTCCGCGGGCTCGATGCGGGATCTGCGGTCGGTGAGCAGCTGATGCAGCAACCGAGTCCTCTCCAGTGCTCCGTGCACCGCGCCCTCCCTCTGGCGGCCGTCACCCGTCCATCAGTACACAGTATTGCACCGTGAGTACAGCCAATTACGGGACGTTGTATTACCTGGAAAAACAGCCCCCTGCAAAAGGACGCCTCCGCCCGTCAGGATCGTCCCCGAACCGACCGCCGAAACCCCCACACGGGCAGGGAGATTCCTCGTCATGAGCCGTTCCGTTCTCGTCACCGGAGGCGCACGGGGGATCGGTCTGGCGACCGCCCGCGCCTTCGCCGACGCCGGGGACGACGTCGCCGTCACCTACCGCTCGACCGAGCCGCCCGCCGGACTGTTCGCCGTGAAGTGCGACATCACCGACCCCGAACAGGTGGAACAGGCCTACAAGGAGATCGAGGACCGGCAGGGCCGCGTCGAGGTGCTGGTCGCCAACGCGGGCGTCACCCGCGACCAGTTGCTGCTGCGCATGTCCGAGGAGGACTTCACCTCCGTTCTGGACACCAACCTCACGGGCACCTTCCGGGTCGTCAAGCGCGCGGTGCGCGGCATGCTCAGGGCGCGGTCCGGGCGCATCGTCCTGGTCTCCTCGGCCGTCGGTCTGCGCGGTGAGGCCGGGCAGGCCAACTACGCCGCGTCCAAGGCGGGTCTGGTCGGTTTCGCCCGCTCCCTCGCCCGCGAGCTGGGCTCCCGCAACATCACCGTCAACGTCGTCGCCCCCGGCCTGACCGAGACCGCCATGAGCGACGCACTGAGCGAGGAACAGCGCGCCGGGATGGTGCGGCAGATTCCCGCGGGCCGGCTGGCCCGGCCCGAGGAGATCGCCGCCGCGGTGCGCTTCCTGGCCTCGCCGGAGGCCGGCTACGTCACCGGAGCCGTCCTCCCCGTCGACGGCGGCGGAGGAATGGGTCACTGAGGTCCATCCAGGACGCCGAGGACGCACACACGATCTCCCTGTGCGGGCCTCGGTCCGGAGGAGCGAGGTCATGGGGGACCGCGCTCCGCCACTCGGGGGAGGGGCGCCGCCGCGTGCGGCGGCGCCCCGGCACCCGACCGCACCGGGCACGGCACCAGCTGATCCGCGCAACGGACACGGGGGGTTTCCCGCATGGTCACGCCACGAACGTCCGATCCGGCGGCCGCCGCCGGGCCGCCGTACCCCGCGGCCTGCGCGCGTGAAGTCGTCGCGTTCCTCAGCCGGTTGGTGGGCGGCGGCCCGGACACCACGGGACGGGTGACCATCTCCCCCGCCGCCGGCAACGCCCATGCACTGCACGCCGCCCGGCACCGGCTGCCGCAGGCCACGCTCTACCACGGCGCGCACGCCCACCCCACGATTCCGGCACTCGCCGCCCGGCTGGGCATGCCCGCCGTCCGCGTCCCCTGCCGTACCGACGGCAGCATGGACCCCGCGGCGCTCGCCCGCTCCTGCATGCGCGGCCACGGCCGCGCCGCCGTGGTCGTCGCCACCGCGGGAACCACCATGACCGGGGCCGTGGACGACGTCCCCGCCCTGCGTGACGCGGCGACACTGGCCGGAGCGGTACACCTCCACGTCGACGGCACCTCCGGCGGCATCGTCGCGGCCGCCGCGCCGGGCCAGCCCGCCTTCGGGTTCGGCGCGGGCGCGGACTCGGTCTCCCTCAGCGGCCGCCGGATCCTGGGCATGCCCGCCCCCTGGGGCGTCGCCCTGCTGCGCGGCGGCGAGCCGGCCGTGCCCGGCGGGGGGCCGCCGTCCGCCGCCGCGCCGGGTGCCGGTGACACGGCGGTGCTGCTGTGGAACGCGCTGCGCCGACTCGGCGTGGACGGCCTGGTGCAGCGGGTGGGCCGCTGCCTGGAGACCGCCTCCTACGTGCACCTGCGGCTGGCAGCCGCCCACCACCGGCCGCGCCGCCACCCGGCGTCCCTCGCCGTGAGCTTCACCCGGCCGCCGGGCTGGGTGTGCCGCAAGTGGGACCTGGCACTCGACGGGGACCGGGCCCGTATCGTGGCCACACCGCGGCTGACCGCGACAGCCGTCGACGAACTGGCCGCGGACCTGGCCCGCGGCGCAGCGGGCCCGCCGGAGGAAGGGACCGTCGCATGACCGAGGTGCTCGCGGTACAGCACACACCCGCCGGCGGGCCGGGCCGCTTCGGCGACTGGCTTCAAGAGCGCGGGCTGCGCCTGGAGGTGCTGCGCCCCTTCGACGGCGACGTGCTGCCCGAGCGGCCGGAGGACCGTGCGCTGCTGGTGCTCGGCGGCGGCTACCTGCCCGACGACGACGCCCGCGCCCCGTGGCTGCCCCGCACCCGGGCCCTGGTCCGCGCGGCCCTCGAGCACGGCACACCCGTCCTGGGCATCTGCCTGGGCGGGCAGCTCCTCGCGCACGTCGCCGGCGGCACCGTACGCGGCGAACACGGCGCTCCGGAGGCGGGCAGCACCGTGCTGAGCCTGCGTCCCGAAGCGGCGGGCGACCCGCTGTTCGGCGGGCTGCCACAGCAGGTGCGCGCGATCGAGCACCACGTCGACGCCATCACCGAACTGCCGCCGGGCGCCCGGTGGCTGATGCACAGCGAACGCTGCCCCTACCAGGCGTTCCGGTGCGGCGAACGCGCCTGGGGCGTGCAGTTCCATCCCGAGGCGACCGCGGCGAACGTCGCGCGCTGGGACCAGGACCGGCTGCGGGCGCAGGGCTTCGACCCGGAGGAACTGCTGCGCACCGCGCAGCGCGAGGAGGCCGCCTCCGAGGCCGTCTGGCGTCAGCTGGCGGACCGGTTCGCCGACGTGGCCGGCGCGCCCGGCCGAGTCGTGGACGCCGGACGGCCGTCGTAGCCTGAGAGGCGGAGGAGCCCCCGGGCAGCGCGGGGGCGGTTCGCGGAAGAGCGTGGAGCGCCGATGGCCTGCAAGCGTGTCGTCGTCACCGGCCTGGTACAGGGCGTGTACTTCAGGGACGGCTGCCGGCAGGCCGCCGAGCGGCACGGGCTGCGCGGCTGGGTGCGCAACCTGCCGGACCGCTCGGTGGAGGCCCTGTTCGAGGGGCGGCCCGACAGCGTCGACGCGCTGGTCGCCTGGGTGCACCACGGGCCGCCCGCGGCACGCGTGGAGCAGGTGCGGGTCAGCGAGGCGGAGCCGCCGGGGTGCACCGCCTTCGAGGTGCGTCCCACCCCGCGCGCCGGCGCGTGAGCGGCCCGGGGGCGGACACCGTCCCGCCGGTGGTGCTGTGCTTCCCCGCCGAGTTGCGGTTCTTCCTGCCGGTCCGGCACCGCTCGGGTGAGGTACCGGTGACGCCGGACGGCACGTCCACGCTGGGGCACGTCGTGCAGTCAGCGGGAGTGCCGTTGACGGAGGTCGGCTCGCTGACGGTGGACGGCACACCCCAGCCGCCCGGCCACCGGCCGCGCGGCGGCGAACGGGTGCGCGTCGAGGCAGTGGGCAGGCCGCAGCCGGTGCCCGGCGGCGGCACGCCGCGGTTCCTGCTGGACGTCCATCTGGGCGCGCTCGCCCGCCGGATGCGGGTGGTGGGACTCGACGCCGCCTATCCCGTCGACGCCGACGCCGCGCAGGACGCGGCGCTCGTCGAGCAGGCCGGCACTCAGCGGCGCATCCTGCTCACACAGGACCGTGGCCTGCTGCGGCGCCGCGCGCTGTGGCTGGGCGCCTACGTGCGCGGAGACCGGGCGGACGGGCAACTCACCGACGTGCTGGAGCGGTTCGCGCCGCCGCTGGCACCGTGGACCCGCTGCACCGCCTGCAACGGCCTGCTGCGGCCGGTGGCGAAGGCCGACGTCGCACACCTGCTGCAGCCGGGGACCCGGCGCACCTACGACACCTTCGCCCGCTGCCGCCGCTGCGGCCGGGTCTACTGGCGCGGTGCGCACGGCGGGCGGCTGGAGGAGGCGGTCGCCGCGGCGCGCGCGGTGAGCCGTGGCTCAGGCCTTGGCGGAGGAACGGATTCCGGGGGAGCATACGGACATGCAGAGTGACCTCTTCGCGTCCAAGAACATGGCCCAGCCGGCGACCGCGGCCGGAATGACGCTGCAGAACTCCAAGTCCGTCAAGTACGCGGTCAACGGCGAGTGCCTCGCCCGGCAGGGCGCGATGATCGCCTTCCGGGGGAACCTTCAGTTCGAGAAGAAGGGGCAGGGCGTCGGCAACTTCATCAAGCGGTCCGTCACCGGTGAGGGGCTGGCCCTGATGGCCGTGCGCGGCCAGGGCGAGGCCTGGTTCGCGCACGAGGCGGCCAACTGTTTCCTCGTCGACTTCGCCGCCGGCGACTCGCTGACCGTCAACGGGCGGAACGTGCTGGTCTTCGACGCGTCCCTCAACTACGACATCCAGATGGTCAAGGGCGCCGGCATGGTCGGCGGCGGCCTGTTCAACTGCGTCTTCAGCGGGCAGGGCCGGCTCGGGCTGATCTGCGAGGGCGACCCGATCGTCATCCCGGTCTCCGCGCAGGCGCCGGTCTTCGTCGACACGGATGCGGTGGTGGGCTGGAGCGCGCAGCTGCACACCTCGCTGCACCGCTCGCAGAGCTTCGGTTCGATGATCCGCGGCGGCTCGGGCGAGGCGGTGCAGTTGAAGCTGGAGGGCGAGGGGTTCGTGATCGTCCGCCCGAGCGAGGCGCACCCGGTGGCCCAGCAGGGTCACTGACGACGCAGGCGGCGGGCGGGGCGGCGGGTGCCCGACAGGCCGCAGGACGCGAGGAACTCGCGGGTGCTGCGGGCGATGGGCAGCGGCACGTCGGGGGCGCAGGGGTAGAGGTCCTGCTCGACGACGACGAACAGTTCGGCCTGCAGCCGGGCCAGTTCCTTGACGACGGAGCTCGGGTCGGGCACCCCGGCCGGCGGCGTGACGCACACGCCCCGCTTGACGGCCTCGCCGAACGACAGTCGCTCGGCGGCGACCTGGGCGAGGACGTCGGGGTCCATCTGCTTGATGTGCACGTACCCGACGCGCTCGCCGTGGCGGCGGATCAGGTCGAGGGCGTCGCCGCCGCCGTAGGCCACGTGCCCGGTGTCCAGGCACAGGTTGGTCCAGCGGCTGTCGCTCTCGTTGAGCAGCCGCTCGATCTCGGGCTGCGTCTGGACGTGGCTGTCGGCGTGCGGGTGGATGACGAGGTGCACGTCGTAGTCGTCGAGGAGGATGCGGCCCAGCCGGTCGGCGGCCGTACCGAGACCGGCCCACTGCTGGGGCGTCAGCTCGGTGCTCTCCGTGTACTCCCCCGTCTTCTCGTCCCGGTACATCGTCGGGATGAGCACCAGGTGGTGGGCCCCGGCGGCGGCGGTCAGCGCGGCGATGCGCCGCAGGTGGGCGAGGGTCTTCCCCCACGCCTCGGGACGGTGCAGGGCGGCGAAGGCCGTGCCGCCGGAGACCTGCAGCCCGCGCTCGGCCAGCTCGCGCCCCAGCACCTCCGGGTCGGTCGGCAGGTAGCCGAACGGCCCCAGCTCCAGCCACTCGTAGCCGGCCTCGACCAGTTCGTCGAGGAACCGGCTCCAGGGTGCCTGGCGTTCGTCCTCGGGGAACCACACGCCCCACGAGTCGGGCGCGGTGCCCAGGCAGAGGTTGCCCGCGACGGTGCGGAGGGCGGACGGTGCCATGGCCATGTCGGGCTCCTGACTGCCGGTCAGTCGGCGGTGGGGAAGGAGAACGCGGGGCCGGCGTGGCTGCCGGAGGGGCGCGGCCAGCGGGTGGTGACGACCTTGGGCCGGGTGTAGAAGCGGACGCCCTCCCGGCCGTGCACGGGGCTGTCGCCGAAGAGGGAGTCCTTCCAGCCGCCGAAGGAGTAGTACGACATCGGCACCGGCACCGGCACGTTGATGCCGACCATCCCGGCGCGTACCCGGCGCCCGAAGGCACGGGCGGCGGCGCCGCTGTCGGTGAACAGGGAGACGCCGTTGCCGTAGGGATTGGCGTTGACGAGGTCGACGGCCTCCTCGAGCGTGTCGACACGCACGACGGACAGCACGGGGCCGAAGATCTCCTCGCGGTAGGCGTCGCTGTCCGTGGCGACGTGGTCGAGGAGGCTCGGCCCGGTGAAGAAGCCGTCCTCGTGGCCGGCGACCTTCAGGCCGCGCCCGTCGACCACGACGGTCGCGCCCTGCGCGGCGGCGGTGCCCACCGCGGCCTCCACGCGCTGCCGTGCGGCGTCGGTGACCAGCGGCCCCATCTCGGTGCCGGCCTCGTCTCCCGGGCCGACCTGCACCTCGCGGGCGGCGCGCTCCAGCTCGCGCACCAGCGCGTCGCCGGCCTC
>DASSBO010000312.1:0-14292 GCA_035698655.1 Streptomyces sp. | reverse complement strand
GACGGCTGCCAGCAGGCCGGCCCAGGTGCCCGTCAGGTCGTAGCCCACGCAGAAGCCGACGATCAGCAGCACCGTGATGGCGACGAGCATCCGGCCGACCTCGACGACGACCTTCGCGACCAGCACCGAGGAACGAGCGATCGGCATGGAGCGGAACCGGTCCATGACGCCCTTTTGGAAGTCCTCGTTGATGCCGGTGCCCACCGCCATGGCGATGTTCATCCCCATCATGGCCATCATGCCGGGCACCAGCATGTTGGTGTAGGCGTCGCGGGCGGCACCCCCGCCGGCGCCCCCGATGGCGCCGCCGAAGACGTAGACGAACAGCAGGGTGAAGATGACGGGCATCAACGTCGCGTCCATCATCGACTCGGGGTCCTGCTTGATCTGCAGGGCGTTACGGCGCACCAGCGCGCCGATGTGCCGCAGGTTGGCCCGCAGCCCGATACGGCCCTCGTCCGAGACCGGTTTGGCCGGGGACAGCGGAGCGGTGGCGGTGGTCACGCCGGGACCTCCTCGAGTGCGGGCTGCTCCTCGTCGCTGTGGGTGGCCTTCTGGCCGGTGATGGCCAGGAACGCCTCGTCCAGCGAGGGCAGGTGGGTGGTGATGTCGGCGAGGGCGAAACCGCGCTCGCCCAGCAGGGCGACGACGGACGTGAGCTGCTCGTCGCTGATGATCGGGACGGAGACGACGCCGCGCTCCTCGTCGGCGCTCGCGCCGCCGATCCCGTCCAGATGGGCCTGCGCCAGGGCGCCGACCATGCGGTGCAGCTCGGCCCGCTCGGCGGGCCGTACCTCCAGCGTGCGGCCGCCGACCTTCGCCTTCAGCTCGGAGACCTGCCCCTCGGCGACGACCTTGCCCTGGTCGATGACGGCCAGCTCCTCGGCGAGCTGCTCCGCCTCCTCCATGTACTGGGTGGTGAGCAGCACGGTGTTGCCCTCGGCCACGATGTTCTGCACCTCCTTCCACACCTCGTTGCGGGTGCGCGGGTCCAGGCCGGTCGTCGGCTCGTCGAGGAAGAGCACCCGAGGGTGGCCGATCATGGAAGCGGCCAGGTCGAGCCGGCGCCGCATGCCGCCCGAGTACTTCGCGGCCGGGCGCTTGGCGGCGTCCGTCAGCGAGAACCGCTCCAGCATCTCGTCGGCGCGGCGCCGGGCGTCCGGCCTGGACAGGTCCAGCAGCCGGCCGATCATGTAGAGGTTCTCCCAGCCGGAGAGCTTCTCGTCGACGGAGGCGTACTGCCCGGTCAGGCCGATGGTGCGGCGCAGCTGCCGCGGCTGCTTCACGACGTCGTAGCCGGCGACGGTCGCCCGGCCCGCGTCGGGCTGCAGCAGGGTGGAGAGCATGCGCACGAGCGTCGTCTTGCCCGCGCCGTTCGGCCCGAGGACCCCCAGCACGGTGCCCTCGCGCACGTCGAGGTCGATGCCGTCAACGGCCTTGGTGGTGCCGAAGTGTTTCACCAGGCCACGGACTTCCACGGCGTTCCGGCCGCGGTCCCCCTGGGTCTGTGTGGTCTGTCGCGTCATGGACCACACGATGTCAGCGGCCACCGACAAACGGCCGACAGCCCGCCTACACCGAGGTGTAGGCGGGCTGTGGGAGGGGAAGAGGGGCGGCCGGTCCCGCCTCAGCCGAAGCTGTGCTCCTGCTGCGGGAAACCGCCGCCGACCACGTCCTGCGCGAAGGCCTGCGCGGCGTCACCGAGCGTCTGCCGCAGCTGGGCGTACTGCTTGACGAACCGCGGCAGCTTCCCGTCGGTCAGCCCGGCCATGTCCGTCCAGACCAGCACCTGCGCGTCGCACTCCGCACCGGCGCCGATGCCGATGACCGGGATGTGCAGCGAACGCCGCACCTCGGCGGCCAGCTCGGCCGGCACCATCTCCAGCACCACGGCGAACGCGCCGGCCTCCTGCGCGGCCTTCGCGTCCCGCAGCAGGTCGTGGGCGTCCTTCTCGGCACGGCCCTGCACCCGGTAGCCCATCGCGTTGACCGACTGCGGGGTCAGGCCCAGGTGCGCCATCACCGGGATGCCGGCGGAGACGATCAGCTCCGTCTGCGGCAGCGACCGCTCGCCGCCCTCCAGCTTCACCGCGCCGACGCCGGACTCCTTCACCAGGCGCGTCGCGTTCCGCAGCGCCTGTGCCGGGCCCTCCTGGTAGGAGCCGAAAGGCAGGTCGGCCACCACCAGCGAGCGCTTGCTGCCGCGTACGACGGCGGCGGACAGAATCGCGATCTCGTCCATCGTGACGGGCACCGTCGTGTCGTAGCCGAGGTGGCAGTTGCCCATCGAGTCGCCCACGAGCAGCACCGGGATGCCGGCGGAGTCGAAGACGGAGGCGGTCATCGCGTCGTAGGCCGTGAGCATCGGCCACTTCTCGCCGCGTTCCTTCGCGGCGGCCAGGTCACGGACGGTGATGCGGCGGTTCTGCTTCCCGCCGTACAGCGTCGGTGCGGAAGAGGGTGTCTGGGCAGGCGTCATCGCACATGCTCCCGTGTCGTCGTCTCGAGGCGCCCTCACGGCGTCCCCGGATTCCCCTCCATGCTGGCACGCCCCCGACGGCGTGGGAAGGGCCGCCGCCACGCGGTCCCCCGGCCCGGATGTGCGGTTTCCGTCACAGCCCGGCATGATCGGGACCGGCCAGGAACTGCGGGCGCGCGGCCACTCGTCATCTCCTGGGTACGGCCCCGGCGCGGGGCGGCGGCGACGTGAGCGAGGGAGACGCATGGCACGGGCGGACATGACGGAGGCCGAGGCGGACACGGGCCGCCGCCCCGGGTTCCGGGCACGTCTGCGGGGCCGCCGGCCCCGGCGGGACGGCCACGGCATGTGGCGGCGCGGCCGGCTGCTCGCGGCCGTCGCGCTCGCCCTCGCAGCCGCCTTCGTCCTGCACTCCGAGGTACCCAACGCCGTCGGCAACCTCGGCTCCCTGTGGGAGACGTTCCTGCCCTGGGGCGGAGTGCTCATCCCGCTGCTGCTCCTCGGAGCGGCGCTGCGCCGCTCCGCCACGGCACTGATCGCCGTGCTGGTGCCCTCGCTGGTGTGGTTGAACCTGTTCGGCGGGCTGCTCGCCGACAAGACCGGCACCGGCGGCGACCTCACCGTCGTCACCCACAACGTCAGCGCCGGCAACCCCGACCCCGCCGCGACCGCCACGCAGCTCACCGGCAGCGGCGCGGACGTCGTCGCGCTCGAGGAGGTCTCGCCGAAGCAGGCCGACACCTACCGTGACGCGCTCGCCGACGCCTACCCGTACCACGACATCGAGGGCACGGTCGGGCTGTGGAGCCGGTACCCGCTCTCCGGATCCCGGCCCGTGGACATCGGCATCGGCTGGAAGCGCGCCCTGCGCTCCACGGTCGCCACCCCGCAGGGCGAGGTCGCCGTCTACGTCGCCCACCTGCCGTCCGTGCGCGTGCAGTTCCGCTCCGGATTCACCGCCGGGCAGCGTGACGACAGCGCCCGGATGCTCGGGCGGGCCATCGCCGCCGAGCCGGTCGACGACATCGTGCTCCTCGGCGACCTCAACGGCACCATGAACGACCGGGCCCTGGCGCCCGTGACCTCCCAGATGCGCTCCACGCAGGGCGCGGCGGGCGACGGGTTCGGCTTCAGCTGGCCGGCCGCCTTCCCCATGGCCCGGATCGACCAGATCATGGTCAAGGGCCTGGAGCCGGTCTCCTCCTGGACGCTGCCGTCGACGGGCAGCGATCACCTGCCGATCGCCGCGTCGGTCGCCTTCACCGATGACTGAGCACCGATGACTGAGCACCGAGGACTGACCCGGCGGGTCAGCCGCGCTCGCGCCAGCGGTTGGTGACCGGCAGCCGCCGGTCCTTGCCGAAGCCCTTCGGCGAGATCTTGGTACCCGGCGGGTACTGCCGGCGCTTGTACTCGGCCGTGTCCGTCATGGCGAGCACCCGCGTCACCGTCTCGGCGTCGAAGCCGGCCGCGACGATCTCCTCGCGGCCCTGGTCCCGGTCGACGTACCGCTCCAGGATCGGGTCCAGCACGTCGTAGTCCGGCAGCGAGTCGGTGTCGACCTGGCCGGGGCGCAGCTCGGCGCTCGGCGGCTTGGTGATCGAGTTCTCCGGGATCGGCGGCGTCTCGCCCCGCTGCGCGGCCGACCGGTTGCGCCACTCGGCCAGCCGGAAGACCGTCGACTTGTAGACGTCCTTGATCGGCCCGTAGGCGCCGACGGAGTCGCCGTACAGCGTCGAGTAGCCGACCGCCAGCTCCGACTTGTTGCCCGGCGCGAGGACGATGTGGCCCTCCTGGTTCGACAGCGCCATCAGCGTGGTGCCGCGCAGCCGCGACTGCAGGTTCTCCTCGGCCACACCCGTCAGCTGCAGCGACTCCATGTAGGCGTCGAACATCGGGCCGATCGGCACCGTGCGGTAGTGCAGCCCGGTGCGGCGCGCCAGCTCGGCGGCGTCGCCCTCGGAGTGCTCGGAGGAGTAACGCGAGGGCATCGAGACGCCGTACACGTTCTCCGCGCCGATCGCGTCGCAGGCCAGAGCCGCCGTCAGCGCCGAGTCGATGCCGCCCGAGACGCCGATCAGCACCGAACGGAAGCCGTTCTTGCGCACGTACGCGCGCAGGCCGGTCACCAGCGCCGTGTAGACCTCCTCCTCGTCGGTCATCCGCGGCGCCTGCCCGCCCACGACCAGCGGTTCGTACGGCGCGACCGGCTCGGCGGACAGCACGCGGTGCTCGATGCGCAGCCCGTCGTCGACCGTGCCGCCCGGCGCCGGCCCGGCCTCGGGCAGCTCCAGGTCGAGGACGACGCAGCCCTCCTCGAACTGCGGGGCACGCGCCAGCACCTCGCCCTGCGGGTCGACGACGATGGTGTCGCCGTCGAAGACCAGCTCGTCCTGGCCGCCGGTCGTCGCCAGATAGGCCGTGGTGCAGCCGGCTTCCTGCGCCCGCTTGCGGACCAGGTCCAGCCGGGTGTCGTCCTTCTCCCGCTCGTACGGCGAGGCGTTGACCGACAGCAGCAGCCCCACGCCCGCGCTGCGCGTGGCCGGCACCCGCCCGCCGTCCTGCCACAGGTCCTCACAGATCGCCAGCGCCACGTCCACGCCGTGCACCCTCACGACGGGCAGCGTCTCGCCCGGCACGAAGTAGCGGAACTCGTCGAAGACGCCGTAGTTCGGCAGGTGATGCTTGGCGAAGGACAGCACCACCTCGCCGTCGTGCAGTACGGCGGCCGCGTTCTGCGGCGCACCGGCCGGCTGGCCGTACCGCGGCTTCGCCTGCTCGGACCGGTCCAGATACCCGACGACGACGGGCACCCCGCCCAGCCCCTCGTCCCGCAGCCGGGCGGCCAGCTCCCGCAGCGCTTTGCGGCTGGCCTCGACGAACGACGCGCGCAGCGCGAGGTCCTCCACCGGGTAGCCGGTGAGCATCATCTCGGGGAACGCGACCAGGTGCGCGCCCTGCTCGACGGAATGCCGCGTCCACCGCACGACGGCGTCGGCGTTGCCGCCGACGTCCCCGACGGTGGAGTCGACCTGGTTCAGTGCGAGACGTAGAAGAGCCACACGGCCACTCTAATCGTCTGACTGACGCGATACGGCCCGCCCACTCCCCAGGTGGCGGCGGAAGAAGCGAACCGCGTCCGCGGCCACCCGCGCACGGACCGCCGCCCCGGCAGGTTCGTGCTGGAAGAAGTCCTCGTGCCGCACGTCCGCCCCGGCGGACCGAGCGGCGGCGCCCGGGACGTCCTCCAGGTACGGCCTGGTGTCCGTCTCGAACGGCGCGATCGTGTCGGCGCCGCCCCAGCGGATCCCGAACGGCACGTCCACCGCGGCCAGACTCTCCCGCGTCACCCGGCCTCCGTCGCTGGGCGCCACCTGAAAGACGGCCCGCACCCTGCGGTCGGAGACGTCGCTTCCCGCGTCCGCCAGGGCGGCCCGCAGCCGGTCGCCGGGCAGCTTCCTGCGCAGCGCGTCCAGCACGTCGGGGAATTCGGGGATGTCCGGCAGCGGCACGTCACCGCGCAGCAGAGCCTGGCCGACCCCGGTGTCGACCCGGGCACCGGCGAGCGCCGCCGCCGTGTAGCCGCCGAGGGAGAACCCGGCCACCCCCACCGGCCCCAGTGGCGCCTCGCGGGCGAGCGCGTCGAGCACGAACGTGACGTCGCGGGGCCGCTCCCAGACGAAGAGGAAGCCCTCCGGCTCGTAGCCGTCGACGCAGTTGTTGCCGTGATGATCGACGGCCACGGTCCGGAACCCGGCCTCGGCCAGCGGCCGGACCAGCCACTCCATCTCGCCGCCGGAACCGCCGGTTCCGTGCGAGACGACCACGGTCGGCACGGGCCCGGATGCCGCCGTTCCCCGCCCCTCCCACACGTACATCCGGACCGGCCGCGGGCGTCCCGGATTCCGCAGATCATGCCGCGACCCGTCCTGCAACACCTCAACCCGCGGCAACGCCGCCCCCCGTTTCTGCAAGCTCGCAGAATGTAGAAGTACATTTTTATAAAGCGTACTTCTCATTCTGCAGCCGCTCTTCGTCAGTCCGCGCGGCGGCGGCGCGGGAGGCGCAGGAAGCCGGGGAGGAAGCGGCCGATCGTGTGGCGGGCGCCGCGTTCCTCGTAGCGGCCCAGCTCCTCGATCAGGCGTTCCGACCGTTTCTGGACGTCGAGTTCGTCGAGAATGCGGTCCACCTCCGCGAGCAGCGCGCCGTACAGCTGCCACTTGCGCGGCAGCTCCTGGACGTGGCCGAGCAGCAGGTGGGCGACTCGGTCGCGGGCCTCGCGGCTGGCGTCCAGGCCGGTGCTCAGCCGCTCCTCCGCCTGTTCCGCCTTCTCGCTCGCGCTGGTGGTGACGAGCAGCGCGAAGTTGTGCACGGTCTCGCCCAGGCGCTGCAGCAGTTCCTCCAGGGCCGGGGCCGTGTCGGCGGGGAAGAGGGGCTCGTCGCGGCGCTCCTTCGCCAGGTCGGTGAGGGTGCGGGAGACCGAGCGGATCACCACCGTGACGATCTCCAGCGTGTCCAGACCGGTGCGCAGCACGATGCGCGCCATCAGGCCTTTCTTCGCGGCGCGCGGGTTGAACCGGAGGCTCTCCTCGGCACGGACGAGGGACTCGTCCACCTGGGCGATGTCGTTGTCCAGCCGGCGGGCCGCGTGCAGCTTCTCGGCCGCCTGCTGGACCGGGGTGTGGGTCTCGAGTTCCCTGCCGACGTGCATCAGCAGGAACCGCATGCGCCGCGCCATGTCGACCAGCGCCTCCTCCGCCGGCTGCACCCACACCGGTGGCGCGAAGAGGAAGTTGAACAGCAGGCCGACCCCTGCGCCGATCAGGGTGTCCACGATGCGCTGCAAGGCGAGCGACTCGTGCTGGGACACACCCAGCACCAGCATGGCGCTGATCGCCACCTCCGGCACGAACTGGTGGGCGCGCACGATGTGGCCGACGGCCAGCGCCATGAGGATGAGCACGCTCAGGCTCCACCAGCTCAGCCCGATCAGCGCGCTGAACGCCACGGCCACCGAAACGCCCGCGACCACGGCGTTCACCCGGCGGACGCCGCTGGTCAGGGTCTCGTAGAGGGTGACCTGGACGACCAGCAGGGCCGTCAGCGGTGCGAGCAGCGGTGCGCGGTAGCCGGTCAGGGCGAGGGCGGCGACGTAGGCGAGCGTGGCGGCCGCCCAGGAGCGCAGCGTCTGGGTCGCCGCCGGTTCCCTGCGGAGCCGGGTCAGTTCCTCGCGCAGCCGGGCGGGCTCGGTCAGGCGGGCGGGTAGGGCGCGCACGGTCTCCGCCGTTCCCGCTGCCGCTGCCGGGCAGACATGGGTCCCCGCCGGTGTAACCCGTCTGGTCGCACAGCAAGACGAATACCGGCCGTTCTCGTGACGCCGGCCGGTCGGCTGCGGTGCGGGCCGACGGGCGTCGGCCGAGGGGGACGAACCGGCATACCTCACCGCAACCGGAGTGCGTTCTTCCGTGTCAGGTGCCGTTTGTCCGCAGGAGTTTCCGCTGAGTGACCGTTTTTCGATTGGGCCTGTTCGTATCTCGGTCACTTCTGACAGATCCCCATAGCCTCCCCTGACGGCAGGAGGAGAGGCCTCCTGACCGCGTCCGGGAGGATCATCGATGCGCACGTTCGCCCGCATATCCCCGCGGCTCACCCAGCGTGCTCTGGGTACCGCCGTCGTGGCCGGAACTCTCGCCTTCGCGCCGATGGCCGCGTCGCACGGTTCGGCGGCCGAGACGTCGGCGAGAGCCGCGTCACCGCAGAGCGACTCCTGCTACACCCCCGCCGACGCGGCCCCGGCCGCCGCCGCTCGCGCGATGCGCCCGCACGGCGACCAGGGCGCCGCCCACGAGCCGAACGCGATCAGCGAGAAGCGCGCCAAGCAGATGAACACCGCCCTGCAGCGCAAGCTGGACCGGATGCGTGCGGACGGTACGCTGCGCAAGCCCGGCGGCGAGCTGTCCGGCTCCGTCAACGTCCCGGTCTACGTGCACGTCATCACCGACGGGGCCCAGGGCAACCTGAGCGCGAGCGACATCAGCGGCCAGATCAGCGTCCTGAACGCCGCCTACGGCGGCCAGGGCACCGGCAACACCGCCACCCCGTTCAGCTTCTCGCTGGCCGGAACCACCTACACGGACAACGCCGCCTGGTACCACGGCCTGACCCCCGGTTCGGCCGAGGAGAAGGCGATGAAGAGTTCACTGCGGCAGGGCGGCGCCGGCGCGCTCAACCTGTACACCGCGAACCTCGGCGACAACCTGCTCGGCTGGGCGACGTTCCCGTCCTCCTACCGGAGCAACCCGGACGACGACGGCGTGGTCATCCTGGACACCTCGCTGCCCGGCGGCTCCGCCACGCACTACAACGAGGGCGACACCGCGACGCACGAGGTCGGCCACTGGATGGGCCTCTACCACACCTTCCAGGGCGGCTGCCACGGCAAGGGCGACTACGTCGGCGACACCCCGGCCGAGTCCTCCCCGGCCTACGAGTGCCCCGAGGGCCGCGACAGCTGCGCCCGTGACACCGGCGCGGACCCGATCCACAACTTCATGGACTACACCTACGACGCCTGCATGACCCGGTTCACCCCGGGCCAGGTCGACCGGATGAGCTCCAGCTGGGCCGCCTACCGCGGCTGACCCCGGCGTCGTGCCGACGTGACCGGCCGGTGGGCCGCACCCCGCACCCTGCGGGGTGCGGCTCACCGCTATGCCGGGCGGTCGTAGACCAGCAGGCCGTCGGGGCGCAGCCGGGCGCCCGGGGTGGGCTCGTGGCCGGTCAGCCGGCCGTCGTGTGCCAGGTGCCGCACCGGCCGGTCGCGCGCCAGCACGGCGAAGTCCGCGATCAGACGGCGGTGGCAGCGCCACCACAGCGACTCGCTGCACATCACGGTCGTCGGCGTACCGGCCGACTCGGTCAGCAGCTCGTCCATGGCGGCCAGGAAGTCAGGGCTGCGGGTGTGGCCCGCGTAGCCGCGGAAGGACGCGTTGTGCCAGAAGGTGTCGGGCGCATCCGGGGCGGCCCGGCGGAAGCCGCCCAGCCGCTTGTCCCAGCGGTAGCCGATGCCGGCCTCCGGCAGCCACTCGCTCATCGCGTCCCGGCCCACGTCCGGGTTGCGCCGGCTGCCCGGCGCGGTGCGCACGTCCACCACGCAGCGCACCCCCGCGTCCCGCAGCAACGCGGTGAGCCGGTCGCGGTCGGCGGTGCCGTGCCCGAACGTGAGCAGCGGCGATGCGGGCATACCGGAACCTCCTCTTCCGCACGTCCCAGTCTGGCACCGCTCCCCGCCAGGCGGCGCGGCGGGCCACCATGGACACCACGGGGTACCGGCCGTGTGGTGGGATGGTGCGCGGGCGAGCGACCAGCAAGGATGGTGGACATGGACAAGCAGCAGGAATTTGTACTCCGGACGCTCGAGGAGCGGGACATCCGCTTCGTGCGCCTGTGGTTCACCGACGTGCTGGGGTTCCTGAAGTCCGTCGCCGTCGCCCCCGCCGAGCTCGAGCAGGCGTTCGACGAGGGGATCGGGTTCGACGGCTCCGCGATCGAGGGATTCGCCCGGGTCTACGAGTCGGACATGATCGCCAAGCCCGACCCGGGCACCTTCCAGATCCTGCCCTGGCGCGCCGAGGCGCCCGGCTCCGCCCGGATGTTCTGCGACATCCTGATGCCCGACGGCTCCCCCTCCTCCGCCGACCCGCGCTACGTCCTCAAGCGCACCCTCGCCAAGGCCTCCGACCTGGGCTTCACCTTCTACACCCACCCCGAGATCGAGTTCTTCCTGCTGAAGAACAAGCCCGTCGACGGCACCCGGCCCACCCCGGCCGACTCCTCCGGATACTTCGACCACACCCCGCAGCACGTCGGCCAGGACTTCCGCCGCCAGGCCATCACCATGCTCGAGTCGATGGGCATCTCGGTGGAGTTCTCCCACCACGAGGGCGCCCCCGGCCAGCAGGAGATCGACCTGCGCTACGCCGACGCGCTCTCGACGGCCGACAACATCATGACCTTCCGGCTCGTGATGAAGCAGGTCGCGCTCGAGCAGGGCGTGCAGGCCACGTTCATGCCCAAGCCGTTCTCGGAGTTCCCCGGCTCCGGCATGCACACCCACCTCTCCCTCTTCGAGGGCGACCGCAACGCCTTCTACGAGTCCGGCGCCGAATACCAGCTCTCCAAGGTCGGCCGGTCCTTCATCGCCGGCCTGCTGCGGCACGCCGACGAGATCTCCGCCGTCACCAACCAGTGGGTCAACTCCTACAAGCGGATCTGGGGCGGCTCGCAGCGCACCGCCGGGGAGGGCGGCGAGTCCCCCTCGTACATCTGCTGGGGCCACAACAACCGCTCCGCGCTGATCCGCGTCCCCATGTACAAGCCGGGCAAGACCGGCTCGACGCGCATCGAGATGCGCTCCCTGGACTCCGGCGCCAACCCCTACCTGGCCTACGCGGTGCTGCTCGCCGCCGGCCTGAAGGGCATCGAGGAGGGCTACGAGCTGCCCGCCGGCGCCGACGACGACGTGTGGGCCCTCTCGGACGCCGAACGCCGCGCCCTGGGCATCGAACCGCTCCCGCAGAACCTGGGCGAGGCGATCGCGCTGATGGAACGCAGCGAACTGGTCGCCGAGACCCTCGGCGAGCACGTCTTCGACTTCTTCCTCCGCAACAAGAAGCAGGAGTGGGGCGAGTACCGCTCCGAGGTCACCGCCTTCGAGCTGCGCAAGTCCCTGCCCTTGCTCTGAGCCGGGCCCGGGCGCGGCCAGGATCACCCACACAAGAGACGGGAGCAGCACGTGGCGCAGGGCGGACGGCGGGACAGCACCTACGGGCGGCTGCTGCGGCGCGGCTTCACCGACCCGTCGGCCGCCGAACGGCTGCTGCAGACCCCGGGGCTGGCCGCAATAGCGCCCGACACCCAGTTCCTGGACGCGCTGGCCGCCACTGCCGACCCGGACCTGGCCCTGCTCGGCCTGGTCCGGCTCGTCGAGGCCGCCGAGGAGCAGGGGGACGACGGTGCCGAGGCCGCCCGCACCCTCACCGACACGCTGCTCACCGCCAAGCCGCTGCGCGACCGGCTGCTCGGCGTGCTGGGCACCTCCGAGGCGCTCGCCGACCACCTCGCCCGGCACCCCGGCGACTGGCAGGCGCTGGCGACCTACGAGCGAGCCGACCTGCACCCCGGGCTGGACGAGTTCGCCGACGCGCTGTCCGCCGCCGACGGGCCCGACGCGCTGCGCGTCGCCTACCGGCGCTGCCTGCTGGCCATCGCCGCCCGCGACGTGTGCGGCACCACCGGATTCGCCGAGAGCGCCGCCGAGCTGTCCGACCTGGCCACCGCCACCGTGCGGGCCGCCCTCGCGCTGGCCGCCGCCGAGGCGCCCGAGGACGACGCGGCCTGCCGGCTGGCCGTCATCGGCATGGGCAAGTGCGGCGGCCGCGAGCTGAACTACGTCTCCGACGTGGACGTCGTCTTCGTCGCCGAGCCGGCCGGCGGCGCCGAAGAGGCCGCGGCACTGCAGGCCGCCACCCGGCTCGCCTCCCGCATGATGCGGATCTGCTCCGACACCACCGTCGAGGGCACCATCTGGCCCGTCGACGCGAACCTGCGGCCCGAGGGCCGCAACGGGCCGCTGGTCCGCACCCTGTACAGCCACCTCGCGTACTACGAACGCTGGGCGAAGACCTGGGAGTTCCAGGCGCTGCTCAAGGCCCGCCCCATGGCCGGCGACGAGGAACTGGGCACCGCCTACTGCGCGGCCGTCGACCCGCTGGTGTGGCAGGCCGCCGAACGGGAGAACTTCGTCCCCGACGTGCAGGAGATGCGGCGCCGCGTGGTGGAGAACATCCCCGCCGCACAGCTCGACCGTGAACTCAAACTCGGCCCCGGCGGCCTGCGCGACGTCGAGTTCGCCGTCCAGCTGCTGCAGCTCGTCCACGGCCGCACCGACACCACGCTGCGCAGCTCCACCACCCTCGACGCCCTCGACGCGCTGGCCGCCGGCGGTTACGTCGGCCGGCAGGACGCCGCCGCCCTCGACGCCTCCTACCGCTTCCTGCGCACCCTCGAACACCGCATCCAGCTCCACAAGCTGCGCCGCACCCACCTCATGCCGCAGGACGAGGCCGACCAGCGGCGGCTCGGCCGCTCCCTCGGCTTCCGCACCGACCCGGTCGCCGAACTCCACAAGAGCTGGAAGCGGCACGCCGGCAGCGTCCGGCGGCTGCACGAGAAGCTGTTCTACCGGCCGCTGCTCGACGCCGTCGCGCAACTCGCCACCGGCGAGGCACGGTTGTCCGCCCAGGCCGCCACCCAACGCCTGGAGGCGCTCGGTTACGCGGACCCCTCCGCCGCGCTGCGGCACCTGGAGGCGCTGGCCAGCGGCGTCACCCGCAGGTCCGCCATCCAGCGCACGCTGCTGCCCGTCCTGCTCGGCTGGTTCGCGGACTCCGCCGATCCGGACGCGGGGCTCCTCGGCTTCCGCAAGGTCTCCGAAGCGCTCGGCAAGACGCCCTGGTACCTGCGGCTGCTGCGCGACGAGGGCGCCGCCGCCGAGAACCTCGCGCGCGTGCTGTCCGCCGGCCGGCTCGCCCCCGACCTGCTGATGCGGGCCCCCGAGGCCGTCGCCCTGCTCGGCTCGCAGCGCGAACTGCGGCCGCGCGGCAAGCAGGCGCTCACGCAGGAGGTGCTCGCTGCCGTCGGCCGCGCGGAGAGCCCCGAGCAGGGCGTCGCCGCCGCCCGCGGGGTGCGGCGGCGCGAGATGGTCCGCACCGCCGCCGGCGACCTCATCGGCGCCTACGGCACCGAGGACACCCCCGAACCGGAGGACCCGGCCGCCGCCGTCGACCGCGTCGGCGCCGCGCTGTCCGACCTCAACGCCGCCACGATCGCCGGCGCCCTGCGCGCCGCCGTCCGCGGCAGCTGGGGCGACGAACTGCCCACCCGCTTCACCGTCATCGGCATGGGCCGCTTCGGCGGCCGCGAACTGAGCTACGGCTCCGACGCCGACGTGCTGTTCGTGCACGAGCCGCGCGAGGGCGTCGACGAGAAGGAGGCCGGCAAGGCCGCCTTCGCCGTCGCCGGCGAGATGCGGCGCCTGCTGCAACTGCCCACCTCCGACCCGCCGCTGCTCATCGACGCCGACCTGCGCCCCGAGGGCAAGTCGGGTCCGCTGGTGCGTTCCCTGTCCTCGTACGAGGCCTACTACCGGCGCTGGTCGCAGGTCTGGGAGAGCCAGGCGCTGCTGCGCGCCGAACCCGTCGCCGGGGACGAGGAACTGGGCGCGCGGTTCGTCGCGCTCATCGACCCGCTCCGGTACCCGGCCGACGGGCTGGACGAGGACGGCCTGCGCGAGGTCCGGCGGCTCAAGGCCCGGATGGAGTCCGAACGCCTCCCGCGCGGCGCCGACCCCACCACGCACGCCAAGCTGGGACGCGGCGGGCTGTCCGACGTGGAGTGGACCGTGCAGCTGCTGCAGCTCCGGCACGCACACGAGCTGCCGGGCCTGCGCACCACCCGCACCCGCGAGGCACTGGCCACGGCCCGGGACGCCGGCCTGCTGGCCGGGGAGGACGCCGCGACACTCGACGAGGCATGGGTGCTGGCGACCCGGGTCCGCAACGCCGTGATGCTGGTGCGGGGCCGGCCGGGCGACACCTTCCCCTCGGAGGCGCGCGAGCTGGGCGCGGTGGGCCGGTACCTGGGGTACGAGCCCGGCCACGTCGGAGAGATGCTGGAGGACTACCGCCGCATCACACGGAGGGCACGTGCGGTGATGGAGCGGCTGTTCTACGGCTACGACGAGTAGGGAGGAG
>DASSBO010000311.1:0-5501 GCA_035698655.1 Streptomyces sp. | reverse complement strand
CCACGGTGTGCTCGGTGAATGTGAGCCCGTCACCCACGCCGGTGACCTTGATCGTGCCGTGGTCGCCGGTGGCGCTGTCGTCGGAGACCGAGATCCCGATGCCGTAGTACGGGTTCTCGCCGTGGCCGCTGTACAGCTTGTCCCGCTGACAGGTGGCGATGAGGCCGACCACATCGCAATCACGCGGAAGCTGCACGTCGGAGACGCCCGCCATGCCGGAGGCGTCGATCGTGACGGTGTACGCGCCGCCCACGACGTCTGGCTCGCCCTCACCGTCCCACTCATCGCCCGGTGCCTGCACACCGATCGAGAACGAGGACTCCCCCTCGGGCGGACCCTGCGCGTCCAGCGAGAGGTCGTAGTGGTCCGGGCCGGTGAAGGTGACCGGGATGGGGCCCTCGTCGGCCCAGGCCGCACCGGCGGTGCCGGTCAGGCCCGCCGTCAGCAGGCCGACGACGGCCAGCCCGCTCGCCGTCCAACGGCCGCATCTGTGGCGCGCGTCGCGTCGCACTGTCTACCTCCGGAAGCTCAGCAGCGTTCAGGCGTCACACGGTGACCCCTGTTGTGCGACTGACGGGCACCTGTCAGGGTTGTGCTCCGCCCGTCACAACTCGGTCTCGACCCCGGCCATGACATCCGTCATAACGGAACATGACGGGTCTCACCGGCCGGCTCCGTGCTGCGCCCCGAGGATGGCGGACATGGAGACGAGCAGTCTGGAAAACGTCATCGAGGTCACCGACCTGTGGCGCCGGTACGGCGGGGGCGGCCGCCGCGGTGACGGGTTCGCCGCCGTGCGCGGGGTGTCCTTCACCGTCGGCCGGGGTGAACTCTTCGCGCTGCTGGGCACGAACGGCGCGGGGAAGACCTCGACCCTGGAGGTCCTGGAGGGCCACGCGCGGCCCGCCCAGGGCAGCGTGCGGCTCTTCGGCGGCCACGACCCGTCGAAGGACCGCCCGCAGGTGCGCCGCAGGATGGGCATCATGCTGCAGGAGGGCGGCTTCGCCGGGGAGCTGACCGTCGAGGAGACGGTGCGGATGTGGGCCCGGTGCACCTCGCGCGCCCGCCCGGTGGGCGAGGCGCTGGCCCGCAGCGGCCTTCAGGCACGGGCCCGTACCCGGGTGAAGAGCCTGTCCGGCGGCGAGAAACGGCGGCTGGACCTCGCGCTCGCCGTTCTCGGCTCCCCCGAACTGCTCTTCCTGGACGAGCCCACGGCCGGCATGGACCCGGAGGGCCGGCGGCAGACCTGGGACCTCATCGAGAAGCTGCAGGAAGAGGACACCACGATCGTCCTGACGACCCACTACCTCGAGGAGGCCGAGCGGCTCGCCGACCGGCTCGCGATCATGCACCGCGGCGCCATCGCGGTCTCGGGGACCACCGCGGAGATCGTCTCGTCGCGGCCCTCGTCCCTCTTCTTCAGCCTGCCCGCCGGGCTGGGCGCCGCCGACCTGCCGCCGCTGTCCGCGCTCGCCGCCCGGGCCGTCGCCCAGCGCGGCGACGGCGTGCACCTGACCACCGACGACCTGCAGTTCACCGCGACGGAGACGCTCAACTGGGCACGGACCGCCGGGCTTCCGCTGGCCGACCTGCACGCCCGGTCCGCCTCCCTCGAAGAGGCCTTCCTGGCCATCGCACACGCCGAAGACGACGAGGAGCCGGTCCGATGACACCCTCCGCACACCTGGCCGCCCTCGCCCGCACGGAGTTCACGCTCCTGCTGCGCAGCAAGGCGAACCTCGTCAACGTGCTCGTGCTGCCCCTGATGCTCGTCGTGAGCATGAAGCTGATCATGGACCAGCTGGACCTGGCCGCCGCCGGGCTCTCCCTCGGCCCGGTCATGATCTCCTCTTCGGCGGGCATCATTCTGCTGATGGCCCTGTACGCACCGCTGACCGGCATCTACGTGATGCGCCGGGAACAGCTCATCCTGAAGAGACTGCGCAGCGGAGAGATCTCCGACGTGCACGTGCTGCTCGGAGCCGCCACGCCGGTCGGCCTGGTCGCGCCGCTGCAGTTCCTCGTCGTGGCCGTCGCCATCTCCGCGATGGCCTCGGGCACCACCCTCGCCCACCCCATCCTGCCGGTGCTGGGGATCGTGCTCGGCGTGGCGCTGACGTCGGCGCTCGCCGCCGTCACCACCCTGCTCGCCCGCACGGCGGAGAACGTGCAGATCGCCATCCTTCCGGGGATTCTGCTGCTGCCGCTCACCGCCGGCACCTACGTGCCGCTGGAGGTCTTCCCCGACGGCGTGCAGGACGTACTGCGGTTCTTCCCCCTCACGCCGGTGACCGAGCTGGTGCGCGCGGGCTGGGGCGACGGGATGAGCGTGCAGCACGCCGCGGTGGCGGTACTGACGCTGCTGGTGTGGACGGCCCTGGCCGTCCTCGGGGTGCGCCGGTGGTTCCGCTGGGAGCCGCGCACGTGAGAAAGCGCGGCGCCCGCGGGCACGTCCAGCAGTTCACCCTGGTCACGCAGCTGGCGCTGGGGTCCATCCCCTGGACGCTGGCGCTGATGTTCACCGCGCGGCTGGTTTCGGCGGGCGTGCTGGATTCCGGTTCGCCCGTGCTGTGGTGTCTGCTGGTCCTGCATGCGGGGCTGATGGCGGCGGCGACCGTCGCCCTCGTCTCGATGCGCCGGCCGCCGGCCGCGCTGCCGGCCGTCTCGGCCGTCGTCGCCGCGGGCGAGCTGGCGGCCGCCGCCGCGGTGACCGGCGCGGGCGGCCCGCTCGACCCGCATGTCGCGTCGCTCGTCTGCGGGCTGATCATGGTGCCGCTCGCCTCGACGTGGGCCTGCACCGGGTGGCGGACGCGCACGGGCTGCGCCGTGCTGTCCTGTGCGGCGGTGCTGCCGGCCAATCCGGACGGCTGGGTGACGAGCCTGGTGGTGTCGGCCAGCGTGTGGGGCGCGATGACGCTGGGGGTCCACTCGTCGCTGTGGTCGCTGGCCGTCGTGCGCCGGCTCGACGGCGCCCGGCGGACGGCGTCGCGGCTGGCCGTCGCCGAGGAGCGGCTGCGCATCGCCCGCGACCTGCACGACGTCATCGGCCGCGACCTCGCCGTCGTCGCACTGAAGAGCGAACTGGCCGCCCGGTTCGCCGAGGAGGTCCCGCAGGCGAAGAGCGAGCTGGAGGACATCCGGCAGGTGGTGCGCCGGTCCCAGGAGCAGGTGCGCGAGGTGGTGCACGGCTACCGCGACACCTCGCTGGCCTCCGAACTCGAGGGCGCCGCGTCGGTCCTGGAGGCGGCGGGCATCACGTGCCGCATCCAGCAGGACCTCGACGACACTCTCCTCGCGGACCGGGTCCGCGCGGGACTGGGCTGGTCCATCCGCGAAGGGGTCACGAACGTCATCCGGCACTCCCGCGCCACCGTGTGCACGATCCGGCTCCTCGCGGAGGAGGGGCACGTGCGCATGACCATCAGCAACGACCGGGCGCTGGAGGACGGCGACGGCTCCGGGACCGGACTGGTCGGGCTGGCCGAGCGCCTCGACGGCCTGGGCGGGACCCTCCGGCACGGCGGCGGGCCGAAGGGGACCTACCGTCTGCACGTGACCGTTCCGCACCGGAGGGGAGAAGCGCCGTGATCGACGTGCTGCTGGCGGAGGACGAACACCTCATCCGGGGCTCGCTCGCCGCGCTCCTGTCGTTCGAGGAGGACATCGAGGTCGTCGCGCAGGCGGCCGACGGCCCGGAGGCCGTCGCGATGGCCCGCCGGTGGGATCCGGACGTCGCCGTCCTGGACCTGCTGATGCCCGGCCTGGACGGCATCCAGGTGACCGAGGAGCTGCGCAGCCGGGTGCCCGGCTGCCGCTGCCTCATCGTCACGAGCCACGGCGTGCCCGGGCACCTCAAGCGCGCCCTGGCGGCCGGGGTGTACGGCTTCGCGCCCAAGACGCTGTCGGCGCAGGAGCTGTCCAAGGTGATCAGGACGGTGCACGCCGGGCACCGGTACGTCGACCCGACCCTGACGGCGAAGGCCATCAACGCCGGCGACTCGCCGCTGACCGCGCGCGAGGCCGACATCCTGCACCTCGCCTCGGACGGCGCGCCCATCGCCGAGATCGCCACCCGGGCCGCCCTCACCCCCGGAACCGTGCGCAACTACCTCTCGAGTGCCACGACGAAGCTCGCGGTGAGCAACCGGCACGAAGCCGTGCTCAAGGCGCGTGAGCACGGCTGGATCACCTGGTGACCGTGGCGTCCGGGCACATCCGGGCACGTCCGGGCACAAGGAAGGGGCGGCTCGGCGAGTGCCGGGAGCCGCCCCGCGAAGGGTCACAGGAGGGGTACGGAGGGGATACAGGAGGTTCGGTGAAGAGGAGACCGTCGGCTCAGGTCAGGGTGAGCTGCTGGCCCGGATAGATGAGGTCCGGGTTGTCGACGGTCGAGGAGTTCGCCTGGTACAGCTGCTGCCAGGTGGTGCCGTGGGCGGCCGCGATCTTGGACAGGGAGTCCCCGCTCTTCACGGTGTAGGTGTCCGCCTGGGACGCCTGCGAGTGCGAGGGTTCCTGCGCCTGCGACGAGGGTGAGTCCTCGGCGTGCACGTCGTGGTCGTTCGCGCCCCAGTGCCGCGTGGTGTGCGGGTTCACGTCGGCCTCCGGGCCGTTGCCCGTCAGTCCGCCCTCACCGGCGCAGGACCAGGCTCCCGGTCCCTGCATGTCCAGCAGCCGTTCGGCGACCGCGATCTGCTGCGACTTGGTCGCCAGATCGGCGCGTGGTGCGTACTTCGTGCCGCCGGCGGCTCTCCAGCTGGACTGGGAGAACTGCAGGCCGCCGTAGTAGCCGTTTCCGGTGTTGATGTGCCAGTTGCCGCTGGACTCGCACTGGGCGACCTTCTCCCAGGTGTCCACGGGCGCCGCCTGGGCGCCGGCGGCGGTGGCCAGCAGCATCGCTGCGATGGCTCCCACCAGTGCGGCGAGCAGCGACGACAGGCCCATGGCCCTGTGCCGCCCGCGTCGGGCCGTATCTCGGAACATTGCCGTTCCTCCTCACCGACGCCTGCGGGGTGAGCTGTCGGGCGCGGGCCGGGTGAGTTGCCCGGCCGTCCGCGGTGCGGACGACTGTGCCCCTAGCCGTTTCCGTTGCCGGATACGGCGGCTTACCTGGTTCCCCCGCTCCTGCCGGCGGCGCTTTCGCGACTGTTGTGTCCCCGCGGCCGTCGGCAGGATTCGGCGTGACGACCACGGGCGTCCGTCGCGTGACGGACAGTAGGAAGATAGACAGATCCGGACAAACCAAACCCGGCGGGCAGCACGGACGGAGCGTGCAGCTTTGGCCCAGGTTTCCGTGTCGCAGCAGGTCATACCAGCACATCGCGCCGGAGGGTTAGCCGACACGGCGTATGAGAAGGCGTCAGCTGACGCTCATCCGATTGTGTGCAAGCACCCCCCGGTCAGCCCAAAGGCGGGAACCGCGGCGCGAGCACCCGCAGTGCCCCCGGGAGGGCCCGCGCGGTCACCGGGAGGACGGCGTCCACCTCGCCGTCGGACCCGTAGAA
>DASSBO010000310.1:0-2327 GCA_035698655.1 Streptomyces sp. | reverse complement strand
CCCCAGTCGGGCCCGGAACGCGCCCACTCCTCCTCCCAGCGCGCGTACCGCGCGCGCCGCATGCGGCCGACCACCAGGCGGCGTCCGCCCTCGACCGCGCCGCCGGCGGCGGCCCCGCCCACGATTCCCGCCAGTACGGAGTGGAAGGAGGCCGCGGCCGGGGTCATCGGAGCGATGGTGATCCCGCCCCGGGCGCCGATCCACAGCTGCACGGTCTGTCCGGGAAGCACCCGCCGGCCCACCGTCGTCACGCCGGAGCGCGTGACACCGTCCGCGCCCGTCCACGACACCCGGGCACTGTGGCCCTCGTCGAGCCCGGAGTCGTCCTCGTCGTCCACGGCCGGCCGGCGGACGAACTCCTCGACGGTCGCCCACACCTGGTGCCGGGCGGCGTGCTGACGGCGGACGGTGTCCAGCAGCACCTGGTGCGCCTGGACGTCGGTCAGCCAGCCGGCCAGCGGCACCCCGACGACGATGAGCACAGCGGCGCACAGCGTCAGCCACGCCTCCCGGCGGTCGGTGACGCGGTACAGGGGGCTGGCGCGCCAGCGCCACAGCCCTGCGACGGCCCGCTTCATGTGGCCCACCCCTCTCGACCCGGGCCGATGACTCTACTGCCGGGTGTCTGCCGAGGGGCGCCGAGGGTGTGCGCCCGCGCTGTGCGCCTGTGCCACCGGCGTGCGTCTCACCCGTCGCAGCCGTGCCCGGAATGCGGACGGTGAGGACGGAGCCGGTCGCGTCACCGACCGTGCGCGGATCGGCGGCCGGAACGCGGCGCTACCCGGCGACATGACGGCGTATTCACTGAATTCACTCATCTTTCGAGCGATTGCCGGTCCGTCCGACCGGTGGCTAACTTTCGGGCAGTTACCGGGAAACAACCGGTCAGACACGCAGATTGGCGGTTCTACATGACCACTGAGGCGCATTCCGCTTCCGAAGGCGCGCGCACCGACGAGCAGGCCCCGCTTTCTCTCGGGACCGCGGCGGCACGGAATCTGGCGACCACCACGAAGACGCCCCCGCAGATGCAGGGGATCACTTCTCGGTGGCTGTTGCGGGTGCTGCCGTGGGTTCAGGTCTCCGGCGGAGCGTTCCGGGTCAACCGTCGGCTCACGCACACGCTCGGCGACGGCGTGGTGGAGTTCGTCTCCACCGGATCCGACGTCCGCGTGATCCCGGCCGAGCTGGGCGAGGTGCCGCTGCTGCGCGGCTTCTCCGACGCCGAGGTGCTCGAGGAACTGGCCGGCCGCTGCCGGCAGCGGGACTTCGGCCCCGGCGAGGTGATCACCGAGGAGGGCCGGCCGGCCGACCGGCTCGTCCTGCTGGCGCACGGCAAGCTGGAGAAGCGCGGGCCGGGCAGGTACGACGAGGAGTCGGTGCTGGACATCCTGGCGGACGGCGCCTTCGCCGGCGACGAGGCCCTGGCGGCCGAGCAGCCGGGGGAGTGGCCCTTCACGCTGCGCTCCCTGACCAGCGGCACCGTCCTCACGCTCAGCCGCGAGGCCTTCGAGCAGGTCCTGGACCGGTCGGCCGCGCTGCGCGCCCACCTGGACGCCGTGCGCTCCGCCGAGCGGCCCGCGGCCACGGACGACGGCGAGGCTCCCCTCGAGCTGTCCTCCGGACACGTCGGCGAACCCACCCTGCCCGGCACCTTCGCCGACTACGAGGCGTCGCCCCGCGAGTACGAACTGAGCGTCGCGCAGACCGTGCTGCGGGTGCACAGCCGGGTCGCCGACCTGTACAACCACCCGATGAACCAGGTCGAGGAACAGCTGCGGCTCACCATCGAGGCGCTGCGGGAGCGCCAGGAGCACGAGCTGGTGAACAACCCGGACTTCGGCTTGCTGCACAACGCCGACCTGCGGCAGCGGATCCACAGCCGGACCGGCGCCCCTACTCCGGACGACCTGGACGCGCTGCTGGCCACCGTGTGGAAGGACCCGAGCGTCATCCTCGCCCACCCCAAGGCCATCGCCGCCATCGGACGCGAGTGCAGCAAGCGTGGTCTGTATCCGGAGGCGACCAGCATGGAGGGGCACTCGGTCCCCGCCTGGCGCGGTGTGCCGATCCTGCCGTGCAGCAAGATCCCGGTCAGCGCCGACGGTGCGACGTCGATCATGGCCATGCGGACCGGCGAGAAGGCGCAGGGCGTCGTCGGGCTGCACCAGACGGGAATTCCCGACGAATACCAGCCCAGCCTCTCCGTGCGGTTCATGGGAATCAATGAAAAGGCGGTCATCTCCTACCTGGTGAGTGCCTACTATTCCGCGGCCGTGCTGGTGCCCGACGCACTCGGAATTCTGCAGGACGTCGAGATCGGACAC
>DASSBO010000309.1:0-5195 GCA_035698655.1 Streptomyces sp. | reverse complement strand
TGAGCGCGCATGACGGTGCCCCCTCCGGCGGAGGGGGCACCGTGGGGGACGGGAGTGCTCAGTGCCGGTTGGCGCGGCGGCGTTCGGCCTCCTTGGCCTCTTCCTCGTCAGGGTCGAGCGGCGTGCGGTCGCCGGCCGAGCCGTTGACGGAGGAGAGGGTGGCGCCGCTGCGGTCGCCGACCTCGGTGGCCTCCGGGGGCTCGACGAGCCAGTCCGGGTTGGCCTGCTTGTCCCACCAGCGCCAGGCGGCGTAGGCGCCGCCCGCCAGCAGGCCGATCACGCCGAGCTTGCTGACGAAGCGGCCGGTTCGCGCGCGGCGGGTGCGGCGGCGGGCGAGCCGGCGGATGTCCTTGGCGGTCACGTCGCTGCGGAGCGCCTCGAACGCGGCGGTGCCGCGGGCGTAGGCCTCTTCCCCGGCGGGGAGGGCGACGGCGCGTACGTCGTCGTAGGCGCTCTCCAGGCGCGGCGCCGCGTACTCGGCGGCCTGCCTGGCGGCCTGCCGGGTCTCCTTGACCGCGCGGCGGGCGGCCTTGTCGACCTCCGGCGGGAGCGCGTCGCGGGCCTGTGCGAGGCGCGGCGCGACGTGGGCGCCGTAGGTGGCGCGGGCGGACCTGCGGGCCTGCCGCGAGGCCGACGACACCTTCGGGCCCAGCCGCTCGCCCGCCTCGTGCGCGTAGCGCGTGGCGGTGTCCCTGGCGGTCTCCGCGTAGGGGGCCATCGCCTCGGCGGCGTGCCGCACGCTCTCCTTCGCACTGTCGGCCGCGGCGCGCGCGCTGTCGATGCGGGTCACGTGTCTCCTCCTCCTCGGTGCTGCGCCGTTCCCGGTCTCCCCGGGAGGACACAGGGACGCATTCCACCTGTTCTGGAGATCATGCCTGTTTGCCGACCTTCCGGCACCCGATAACGGGCATACGGGTCACGGCGGTCGGGGGCGGTGCGGCGGGCGTGGCAGGATCGAGGGGTTCACTGCACACAGATGGAAGGTTGATCGTGGCCGAGCAGCTCTACGCCACCCTGAAGACGAACCGCGGCGACATCGAGGTGCGGCTCTTCGCGAACCACGCGCCGAAGACGGTCAAGAACTTCGTCGAGCTCGCCGAGGGCTCCCGGGAGTGGACGCACCCGAAGACCGGGCAGAAGACCCAGGACAGGCTGTACGACGGCACGGTCTTCCACCGTGTGATCAGCGGCTTCATGATCCAGGGCGGTGACCCGCTGGGCAACGGCACCGGCGGCCCGGGATACGAGTTCGCCGACGAGTTCCACCCGGACCTCGCCTTCGACCGCCCGTACCTGCTGGCGATGGCGAACGCCGGGCCGGGGACCAACGGCTCGCAGTTCTTCATCACGGTGGCGCCGACGGCCTGGCTGACCGGCAAGCACACCATCTTCGGCGAGGTGGCGGACGAGGAGGGCAAGAAGATCGTGGACGCCATCGGTGCCACGAAGACGAACCCGCGCACCGACCGTCCGGTCGAGGACGTCGTGATCGAGTCGGTCGTGATCGAGCGTCGCTGACGCACGCAGGTGGGAACTGTTCCGCCCTGTCCGTCCGTAGTAAGGACAGGGCGGAACAGTGTGCGGTGAGGCGAGGGACGGAGCGGAGTCGATGGAGCAGCACCAGTCGGACAGGCCGCACCAGTCGGTGGCCTGCTACCGGCATCCGGACCGCGAGACGGGTATCACGTGTACCCGGTGTGAGCGGCCGATCTGTCCCGACTGCATGATCCAGGCTTCGGTCGGCTTCCAGTGCCCGGAGTGTGTGCGGACCGGTTCGGGCACGGGCCATGCGCCGCGTGCGAGCAGACCCCGCACGCTGGCGGGTGCCTTCCCGGCCGGCGATCCGCGGCTGGTCACGAAGATCCTCATCGGTCTGAACGTGGCCGTCTTCATCCTGGTGCGCGTGGTGGGCGAGCGGCTGACGAACGACTTGGCGATGGTCGCCCAGTTCCCGCACAGTGCGGTCTTCCCGCCGACGGAGGGCGTCGCCGAGGGCGAGTGGTACCGCCTGGTGACGTCGGTCTTCCTGCACTGGCAGCCGTGGCACATCATCCTGAACATGCTGGCCCTGTGGTTCCTGGGCCCGCCCCTGGAGTCGGCGCTGGGCCGGCTGCGGTTCACGGGGCTGTACCTGCTGTCCGGGCTGGGCGGCAGCGCGCTGTCCTACCTGCTGGCGGACCCGGCGCAGGGCTCGCTCGGCGCCTCCGGCGCGATCTTCGGACTGTTCGGCGCGACGGCGGTGCTGGTGCGCCGACTGCGGTACGACATGCGGCCGATCATCATTCTGCTGGTGATCAACCTGGTCTTCACGTTCACGTGGTCGAACATCGCGTGGCAGGCGCACATCGGCGGCCTGGTGGTCGGTGCGGGGATCGCCTACGCGATGGTGCACGCGCCCCGGAAGCGGCGCACGCTCGTGCAGTCGGCGGCGTGCGGTGTGGCGCTGGCCGCGATCGTGGTGGTGTGCGTGCTGCGCACGCTGGCCCTCACCGGCTGAGTTGTCCACAGGGGGTGCGCAGCATCTTGTGCGGCCGTGGGAACGCGTGTCCGGACTCGATCAGGGTTCCGTTTTCCGTGCCTGACAAGGGTGAAGAGGCAGGTCATCGGTGCGGCGGACGGTCGGACCGG
This sequence comes from Streptomyces sp., assembly GCA_035698655.1. Taxonomy (GTDB): domain Bacteria; phylum Actinomycetota; class Actinomycetes; order Streptomycetales; family Streptomycetaceae; genus Streptomyces. The sequence continues at coordinate 2,567 of DASSBO010000309.1, read as the reverse complement.
CGTCAACCGCAGTTGAGTTATCCACAGATCTTGTGAGTTTTCCAGGGCTGTGGATCAACCTGTGGATAACTCGCCTCGGGCGGTGTGCCGGTACGGCCGGCTACTTCCACTGCGTGGAGACGACGAAGCCGCCGGCGATGAAGCCGAAGCCGACCACGATGTTCCAGTTGCCCAGCGCCTCGACGGGCAGGCTGCCCTTGGTCACGTAGAAGACGACGATCCAGGCCAGGCCGATGCCGAAGAGGGCCAGCATGAACGGGGCCACCCACCTGCGGCCGCCGCCCTTCAGATCGATCGTGGACTTCTTGGCCGGCGGCGGCGTGAAGTCTTCCTTCTTGCGGATCCGGGACTTCGGCACGAGGAACTCTCCTGTCGATGCGCTGCGTGACCGCGCCGGGTGCAACGCCGGGACGGTGGTCCGCTAGCGTAGTCCTTCACAGGGGCGGAGGGAGACCAGGGTACGTGTCCGGATTCCACTTCAGGCCTGCTCGGCTGGCCACGGCGGGCATCTTCGCTCTTGCGGGGCTGATCTTCTTCGTCAGCTTCGACACCGCCGAGGGTACAGACATCCGGTCCGACGACTCGATGCTGCGGCTGACGGACCTCATCCGGGAGCGCAGCCGCGGAAACGCGCGGCTCGAGGACACGGACGCGGCCCTGCGTGCCAGGGTCGACGAGCTGGCAGCAGGAGATGGCGGCGTCAGCGAAGCGGACCAGAAGGCGCTGAGGAAGGCGAAGAAGGCCGCCGGCGCGACCAAGCTGTCCGGGCCCGGCCTCACCGTCACCCTCACCGACGCGCCCCCGGACGCCACCGCCCGCATCGCCGGCGTGCCCGACCCGCAGCCCAACGACCTGGTCATCCACCAGCAGGACCTGCAGGCCGTCGTCAACGCCCTGTGGAAGGGCGGCGCCCGCGGCATCAAGGTCGAGGACCAGCGCCTGATCAGCACCAGCGCGGTCCGCTGCGTGGGCAACACCCTCATCCTGCAGGGCCGTGTCTACTCCCCGCCCTACGACATCACCGCGGTCGGTGACGTCGGGAAGCTGCGCGGCGCCCTGGAGTCCTCGCCGAAGATCCAGAACTATCTGCAGTACGTGGCCGCCTACGGTCTCGGCTGGGACGTCGAGGAGCACTCCTCGGTCCGGCTCCCCGGCTACTCCGGGGCAGTCGACCTGCAGTACGCCGAACCGGCCGAGTGACGCCGTAGTCTTGTTGCCGCGCCCGCAGGGCGCCGGAGAAGGAAGGGACGGCTTCGCGGATGTACAGCTGGATCTGGCGGCACCTGCCGGGCAACACGCTCGTGCGGGCGGCGATCTCGCTCGTGCTGGTGCTGGGGGTGGTCTTCCTGCTCTTCCAGTACGTGTTCCCGTGGGCGGAGCCGCTGCTGCCGTTCAACGACGTGACGGTCGACCAGGGCTGAGAGGCGGAGCGGTCAGATGAGCGCACGGATCCTCGTGGTGGACAACTACGACAGCTTCGTGTTCAACCTCGTCCAGTACCTCTACCAGCTGGGTGCTGAGTGCGAGGTCGTGCGCAACGACGCGGTGCGCACCGAGCATGCCGAGGACGGTTTCGACGGCGTACTGCTCTCGCCCGGCCCCGGCACGCCGGAGGAGGCCGGCGTGTGCGTGGAGATGGTGCGGCACTGCGCCCGGCGGCGGATCCCGGTCTTCGGTGTGTGCCTGGGCATGCAGTCGATGGCCGTCGCCTACGGCGGCGTCGTCGACCAGGCCCCGGAGCTGCTGCACGGCAAGACCTCGCCGGTGCTGCACGACGGTTCCGGCGTGTTCGCCGGTCTGCCGTCGCCCGTCACCGCGACGCGCTACCACTCGCTCGGCGTGGAGCGCGACACCGTGCCCGACGAACTCCGCGTCACCGCATGGACGGACGAGGGGCTCGTGATGGGCCTGCGCCACCGTGACCTGCCGGTGGAGGGTGTGCAGTTCCACCCGGAGTCGGTGCTCACCGAGCGCGGGCACCGCATGCTGGCCAACTGGCTGACCGAGTGCGGCGACGCCGCCGCAGTGGAGCGGTCGGCGGGCCTGGCCCCCGTCGTGGGCACGGTCGGCGCGTGACGGGCGGGGACCGGGAGTACGACCCGCTCTACGACCCGCTGCCCGAGGAGTTCTACGCGCGCGGCGCGCGCAACGACGACCGGTACGGCGAGTACGGGCAGCAGCGGGAGGCGTCCCGCGGCCCGGAGCAGTACGGCGCACAGAGCTCCCGCGACGAGTACCGGGCCGCCGTCGAGGCGATGAACGACCCGCTGACGGACCCGCTGCCGCCGCCCGCCGCTGCGGGCGGAGACACGACGGATGGTGCCTCGCCGTGGTTCAGCGCCGGGCGCCCGTCGGCCGCCGGCCCCGGCGGACAGGCCGGGCCGCGCCCGGGCGGGAACCAGAACTTCGAGGGCCGCCCGGACGCCTCGGCCTACGGTCGCCCCGGCCCGGACGCATACGCCCGGCCAAGCGCCCAGCCAGGGGGCCCCGGACCCGGCGGCCCGGCCCCCGGCGTGCCCGGCGCGGGCGCGCCGGGCAGCGTGCCGCAGCAGGCCCGTCCCGGAGCC
>DASSBO010000308.1:0-2120 GCA_035698655.1 Streptomyces sp. | reverse complement strand
TGGGCGGCGCACACCCGGGTGCGCAGACCGGGCTCGTCCCGGGGACGGGTCCAATAGATGCCGAAGAGGAGCGGTTGCCACTCTCCGTGCCGCACCAGGCGGCGCAACAGGGCACGGTCCACGCCGAGCTGCCTGCTCTGGGCGATGGTGAGAACGTCGTGCTGACGCCGGGCGAAGTCGTGCACGCGGGAGAGGAGTCGGTTCGTGTCGTTCACGAAGACACGGTGACCGAGGAAGGGACCACCACGTGTGGGGGATGTGGATAACTCAGCGTGTTGACGGCTGCTCCGCAGGCTGAACCGCAGGGCCGGGCCGGTTACTCGTCGAGCGGGTGGGGGCGGTGCAGCCAGGCGGACAGGTCGTCGTCGACGAGTTCCGCGACGCGGGCGCGGTAGGCCGCGCGGTCGTCCGCGTCGAGGACGTCGCGCCAGTAGCCGCTGCTGCCGCGGCGGAAGAAGTCCCGGTTGTTCTGCCAGATCCTCAGGTCCGCCTCCGGGACGAAGCGGTCGGCCTGGTCGCGCATCCGGTCGAACGTCGCCGCTTCGGCGAGGCGCGGGAGAGCGGCCTCGTCGACCGTGATCCCCAGCTGCGCGGCGAGGCGGCGCATGGCGGCCGGCAGGTCGGCCTGCATCTCGTCGTAGTGCAGCAGGACGATGTTGTCGCGCTCGCGTGCGTCCCAGAAGGTGGCGAGGTGGTGGAGCGTGGAGCGCAGGCTGCGCGGGCCGTCCGTGACGGGGCCGTCGTCCCGCACCCAGCCGCGGAACCGTTCCACCTCGGAGGCGGGCTGCTCGGGCATGCCGCCGCCGACGGCCGTGGCGACGGGGTGGGCCGCGCGGTCGATGTTGGCCATGTGGTTGCCCCACGACAGGCCGACGTCGCGCGGGTCGCGGCCGACGCACACGTACGTCACCCGCTCGTCGAAGGGCAGGCCGTCCAGCGGGGTGTGCGACTTGATGAAGCGCCGGTGGCGCTGCTCGCGCAGCGTCGCGAGCACGGCGTCGTGGTCCTGCATCGTGGAGTCGAGCCACGGGGACATCCGGCCGAGGTCGTCCGGGAAGTCGCTGCCGCCGAAGAGGAGCAGCGCGCAGACCATCTGCGTCCACGTGGTGCCGCACTTGGGGGGCGTGCTGATGACGATGTCGTCCGCGCGGAACGCGAAGTCGTCCCACCGTGCGCTGTCGGCCACCGCGGCCTGGTACCGCACCGGCTGCCGCCCGCCGATCGCCGTGCTCACCGTCCGACCACCCCCTGCTTCGTCCGTCCCCCGGTCACTACTCGACGGTACACCTCCGGATGATCTTGGGCGACCGACCCCCTCGAAAGGTTTCGGGGCCAGGAGCGCGGGCCCGTCGGCGCCGTCGGCCGGCGGGCCCGCACGTCCGCAGGGTGGCCGGCGGCTACTTCTCGGCCTTCTCGTAGGTGGCCAGGGCGAGGCCGAGGCCGAAGAAGGTGGGGGCCCACTCGCCGACGAAGATGCCCCAGCGGTCGGCCCGGTCCAGGCCGGCGGACTCGCGGGTCAGTGAGGTCGTCCAGGTCAGGAAGGACGCTCCGATGGATATCAGGCCTGCGGTGTAGGCGTGCTCGCTGCGGACTCCGGACTCGTGCAGCTTCTGTACCAGCATGGTGTTCTCCCAGGTGGAGGGGAAGTCATGGGCCCGTTTCGACCCTTTTGACATGACTTGTCCACAAGTCTCCGCCCATCCCGTCGGTAAACCGCGGCCCGCGGGCTACCCGGCAGGGGCGCCGGGGCCGCACCCAGGGTGGGTTGCCGGGTGGGCGGGCGCAGGAGATATCTTGATGTCGAGACGATTCAGAGACGTGAGCGGAGTACCGGTGACTGACTCGACGATCATCTATACGCACACAGACGAGGCCCCCGCGCTGGCGACGTACTCGTTCCTGCCCGTGGTCCGTGCCTACGCCAAGACCGCCGGGGTGGCCGTGGAGAGCCGCGACATCTCTCTCGCGGGCCGGATCATCGCCCAGTTCCCCGAGCGGCTGACCGCCGAGCAGCGGACCGAGGACGTCCTCGCGCAGCTCGGCGAGCTCGCGCAGACGCCCGAGGCGAACATCATCAAGCTGCCGAACATCTCGGCGTCCATCCCGCAGCTGAAGGCCGC
>DASSBO010000307.1:0-6325 GCA_035698655.1 Streptomyces sp. | reverse complement strand
GTGCCTGCTGCTTACGGGACAGCCGGAATACCTGATCGTCGGTGGTGAAGGTGACGATGTAGCAGGTCGAAGATTCTTCCGTGCGTCCCCTGACGCGCTTGGTCCATGTCCCGCACCGGTAGCCGAGACCGTGCACGAGTTCGCGGAACCCGTCGGCGAGGGCCCGGTTGGTGACCGCGAACTGCACCGAACCGGTCCGGTTCACCGTTCCGTCGGTGTCGAGGAGTCCGGCGAGCAGCGCTCGCCGCTGCGCGGTCGAGGCACGCAGGTACTCCTGAGGAATGTGCTTGTTCCCGAGCACTCCCGCGTCACGAAGCAGGACCAGGAGGCTGCCGTGCCGGCGCGTGCACCTGTCACAGCGAGGTTCTGCGAAGGGCGAGAAGCATGTGTTGCCGCAGTCGACGCATACGGCGTGCGGGGCCGGCGACGTGCTGCCCCGTGCCCGCCCCCCCGGCGCGCTTGCGGCCAGGGACAGGGCGTAGGCCGTCTTCGCAGTTCCCACCGGGCGGGCTCTGACGCCGTCCTCGCGGAGGTACTCCAACAGTTCCGGATCTGCAGTGGTGAAACGTGCCGCGTCCGCCGCTCCGTCTCCGAGCCAGGCCCCGAGGGTGTAGGGCGGGATGGGAAGGCCCCGTTCGGGGAGGTCGAGCGGGGCGGCGTTGCGTACGGAGTGGTTCATGCGCCGGTCGGTGGTCGGGCAGCGAACGGTTTCGGCGATCTCCTTCGTGGTCTTCACCGTGGCCTGCTGCGCGGAGCGGCGGGACGCGCGCGTGTCGGTGAGCCACTGGTGCTCCGCGTCGGCGATGACGCTCGTCCCGTCATCGAAGGTGATCCGGTAGCACGGTCGGTCGTGCATGACGTCGGTGGCGGCCACGACACTCGTCGGCCTGCCGTCCGCGTCGAGGAGGAGATCGCCCTCGCGGACCTCACCCATGGTTGTCCACCCGTCCGGGGTGGGGAGCGGCGTGTCGAGGGCCAGGGCCTTACCCATGGCCGGGCGGGCCGCGACGACGATCATCTGGCCCGGGTGGAGGCCGTTGGTGAGGGAGTCCAGGTCGGTGAAGCCGGTGGGGACGCCCGTCATCTGGCCGCTGCGGGAGCCGATCGCCTCGATCTCGTCGAGTGCGCCCTCCATGATCTCGGCCAGCGGCAGGTAGTCCTCGCTGGTGCGGGCCTCGGTGACGGCGTAGATCTCGGCCTGCGCCGAGTTGACGATCTCGTCCACGTCGCCGTCGGCCGCGTACCCCATCTGGGTGATACGGGTGCCGGCCTCGACGAGGCGGCGCAGGACCGCGCGTTCGTGCACGATCTCCGCGTAGTACTCGGCGTTCGCCGCCGTCGGCACCTTCTGGACCAGCGAGTGCAGGTAGCCGGGCCCGCCGGCGCGGGCCAGCTCACCCCGGCGGGTGAGTTCGGCGGCGACCGTGATGGGGTCGGCGGGCTCGCCCTTCGCGTAGAGGTCGAGGACCGCCTGATAGACCGTCTCGTGTGCGGGCCGGTAGAAGTCCTGGCCCTTGAGGACCTCGACGACATCGGCGATGGCGTCCTTGGACAGCAGCATGCCGCCGAGCACGGACTGCTCGGCCTCCAGGTCCTGGGGCGGCACCCGTTCGAAGGCGTTGACCGGCTGCCAGGGCCCGTCGTCGTGGCCGCGCCGGCCCTGGTCGGGGGAGGTCTCGCGGCGGCGCTGGTGTGCCACGGCCGCCCGGTCGTCCGGGTTCGGGTCGGCGACCCAGTGGTCTTCGACGTGTTCGGGCTGCTGGGTCACCCTGCACCTCCTCCCGTCCGGCGGCGACGCGGGGACCGGACACGCCGCAGTCGTCTTCTTCTTACGGCACGGTTCTGACAACGCACGCGCCCGGCTCCGCCGACGGCGCGTCGATGCCGTGGTGACGAAGGGGTGAAACGGGAGCCATGCGCCGCACTACGGTAGGCGTCCGGCAGGCGACCGGCCAATCACCTTATCCACAGGCCGGCGAGCTCCCTGTGGGAAACTTCGCGGTTCCTGTGGAGAAGGCGCCCTCCGCTGTGCACGAGGTGGTGGACAGCGCTGTGGAGTACCCGGCGACCCGCCACCCACCCACTCTCTGACCTGCGCAAACGTCGTCCACCGCCTGTGCGCGGGAAAAACTTCTCCCCAGTTGGAGCAGCCCCTCGCCCAAGGCGACGAACGGCACGGAGAAGCTCACTCCGCGCAACGATGCGTAATAGACGCATGCCGCTTGCACTCATTACCTGTGGATGTTTGAATCGAACCCATGACCAAGACCGTCACCGGGACGCGCCGACACGACCGCGAGATCCTCGCTCTCGCGCTTCCCGCCTTCGGCGCGCTCGTGGCGGAGCCGCTCTTCGTCATGGCCGACAGCGCGATCGTCGGCCATCTCGGCACTCCGCAGCTCGCTGGTCTGGGCGTGGCCGCGGCGCTGCTGCAGACGGCGGTCAACGTCTTCGTCTTCCTCGCCTACGCCACGACCGCCGCCGTGGCCCGCCGCGTCGGCGCACAGGACCTGCCGGCCGCGATCCGGCAGGGGATGGACGGCATCTGGCTGGCGCTGCTGCTCGGCGCGGCGGTCGTGGCCGTGCTGATCCCGGCCGCACCGGCGCTCGTGGAGCTCTTCGGCGCCTCCGCGACGGCCGCACCGCACGCCGTGACCTATCTGCGGATCAGCGCGCTCGGCATCCCGGCCATGCTCGTCGTGCTGGCCGCGACGGGCGTGCTGCGCGGGCTGCAGGACACCAGGACGCCGCTGTACGTCGCGGTGGGCGGTTTCTCGGCGAATGCCCTGCTCAACGTGCTCCTGGTGTACGGCGCGGGTCTGGGCATCGCCGGTTCGGCGTGGGGCACGGTGGCGGCACAGTGCGGCATGGCCGCGGTCTACCTGGGCGTCGTCGTCAGGGGCGCACGCCGGCACGGCGCGTCGCTGCGGCCGGACGCCGCCGGCATCCGGGCCTGTGCACAGGCCGGTGCGCCGCTGCTGATCCGGACCCTGTCGCTCCGCGGCGTGCTGATGATCGCCACGGCGGTGGCGGCCCGGATGGGCAACGCCGAGATCGCCGCCCACCAGATCACGCTGACGGTGTGGTCGCTGCTGGCGTTCGCGCTCGACGCGATCGCCATCGCCGGGCAGGCGATCATCGGCCGGTACCTGGGGGCCGACGACGCCGATGGGGCGCGGGCGGCCTGCCGGCGGATGGTGCAGTGGGGCGTGGTCTCCGGCGTGGTGCTGGGGGCGCTGGTCGCGCTGGCGCACCCCTGGTTCATGCCGCTGTTCACGCCGGACCAGGCGGTGCAGGACCGGCTGGCGGCGGCCCTGTTGGTGGTCGCCGTGACCACGCCGCTGGCCGGTGTGGTGTTCGTGCTGGACGGGGTGCTGATGGGCGCCGGGGACGGCCCGTACCTGGCCGGGGCGATGCTGGTGACGCTGGCGGTGTTCGCACCGGTCGCGGTGGCCGTGCCCGCGCTGGGCGGCGGCCTGACGGCGCTGTGGTGGACGATCGCGGGCCTGATGATGGGGACGCGCATGGTCACGCTGTGGCTGCGGGCCCGCTCCGGCCGCTGGGCGGTCACGGGCGCCGTCCGCGCGTAGGCCCGGCTGGCGTACCGGACACGACTGAGGGGCCGCACCCGGCGGGTGCGGCCCCTCAGTCGTGTGTCTGCGCGGCTGTGGGTCAGCCGGCCTTGACCTCGACGCCGAAGGTGGCGACGACGTCCTCGTGCAGGCGCACGGAGACCCGGTGGTCGCCGAGCGTCTTGATCGGCGTGCGCAGCTCGACGCGGCGCTTGTCGACCTCCGGGCCGCCCGCTTCCTTGATCGCCGTGGCGATGTCGGCGGGGGTCACGGAGCCGAACAGGCGGCCGCCGTTGCCGGCGCGGACCTTGAGGTTGACCTTGGTGCCCTCGAGCTGGTCCTTGACCTCGGTGGCCTGCTCGATGGTGGCGATCTCACGGATCTTGCGGCCGCGGCGGATCTGCTCGACGTCCTTCTCGCCGCCCTTGGTCCAGCGGATGGCCAGACCGTTGGGAACGAGGTAGTTGCGGGCGTACCCGTCCTTCACCTCGACGACGTCGCCGGCGATGCCGAGGCCGGAGACCTCGTTGGTCAGGATGATCTTCATTTTCCGGTCACCCTTTCCTTATCGCGCGGTCGAGGTGTAGGGCAGCAGCGCCATCTCACGGCTGTTCTTCACGGCCGTGGCGACGTCACGCTGGTGCTGGGTGCAGTTGCCGGTGACCCGGCGGGCACGGATCTTGCCGCGGTCGGAGATGAACTTCCGCAGCAGGTTCGTGTCCTTGTAGTCGACGTACTTGATCTTTTCCTTGCAGAACACGCAAACCTTCTTCTTCGGCTTGCGAGCAGGCGGCTTCGCCATTGTCTCTCTCCAGTGATCTCAAGAAGTGTGCAGCTGAGCCCTCAGAACGGGGGCTCGTCCGAGTAGCCGCCTCCGGAGCCACCGCCCCAGCCGCCACCGCCGCCGCCCTGCTGGCCGCCGGCGGGTGCGCCGGTCGCCCAGGGGTCGTTCGCGGGGGCGCCGCCGCCCTGCTGGCCGCCCGGCCGGCCGCCGCCGGCGGGGCCGCCGCCCCAGTTGCCGCCGCCGCCCTGAGCACCGCGACCGCTGGTCTTGGTGATCTTGGCGGTGGCGTTGCGCAGGCTGGCGCCGACCTCGTCGACGTCCAGCTCGTAGACCGTGCGCTTGATGCCCTCACGGTCCTCGTAGGACCGCTGCTTGAGCCTTCCCTGCACGACGACGCGGGTCCCCTTGATGAGGGACTCGGCGACGTTCTCGGCCGCCTGCCGCCAGACCGAGCAGGTCAGGAACAGGCTCTCGCCGTCCTTCCACTCGTTGGTCTGCCGGTCGAAGGTGCGCGGTGTGGACGCGACGCGGAACTTCGCGACGGCCGCACCGGAGGGGGTGAAGCGCAGCTCGGGGTCGTCGACGAGATTGCCGACGACCGTGATGACGGTCTCGCCTGCCATGGGGAACCTCTCAGCGGTGCTGCGGGTGGTGCCTAAGGGTGGTGGAAGAGGGCTGCCCGGATCCCGGACCCGTCACCGGTCGCCGTGCGGCGACAGGCGGTTCAGTGGGTCTCGGGACGCAGGACCTTGGTGCGCAGGACCGACTCGCTCAGGTTCATCTGACGGTCGAGCTCCTTGACGACCGCGGGCTCTGCCTGCAGGTCGATGACCGAGTAGATACCCTCGGGCTTCTTGTTGATCTCGTACGCGAGACGACGACGGCCCCAGGTGTCGACCTTCTCGACCTTGCCCTTGCCCTCGCGGACGACGGACATGAAGTTCTCGATCGTGGGAGCGACGGAGCGCTCATCGAGATCGGGGTCGAGGATGACCATCACCTCGTAGTGACGCATGTGGAACCCACCTCCTCTGGACTCGGCGGCCACGGTCGTTCCGTGGCAGGAGGGTCGTATGCGTTTTCCGCACGTCGCCGCGCCGGTGGACGGCGGGGCAGCGGTACGGACCGTTCAGAGTACCCGCAAGAGGGCGCCGGGTTGAAATCCGGACGGTGCACACCGCACTCTGGAGTCGATCGGTGTGAGCGGCGTCACCACCGACGCCGCCTTTCCGCCAGGGAGGCGTCCCATGACACAGGCAGCACGGCAGCAGCGGGGACTGGTCGAGGTGCTCAGCCACGACGTGAGAGAGCATCCGCTGCAGAACGGCATCGCGGTGGTGACCCTCCTGCTCGGCGCGCTCGCCGCGGCGACCGCCTTCACGCCGAGTCTGCATCTGATCAGCTCGTGGGCGGGTCTGGTGGGCGCGCTGATCGGCCTGTGGGGTCAGTACATCTCGGAGACGACGGCGGAACGCTTCGTGCTGATCATCTTCCTCGGCGCGGCGGCGTTCGGCTTCTTCATGGGCATGTGGCACGGCGGGCTGTTCGGGGGTGTGATCGGCTAGGGCTCCGTGGAGCGCTGCCGGGTACGAACGGGGCGGGGCGGCGCACAGTAGGCTTCCCGGCGAGCAACTCACCGTCGCCTCCTGGAGCGTCCCGCATGAGCCTGACCCTGAGGACCATCAGCCGCGAGCAGCATCTGGCGTACGTCCAGGGCCTGCCGTCGGCCAGCCACTGTCAGGTGCCGGCCTGGGCGGACGTGAAGAACGAGTGGCGCTCGGAGAACCTCGGCTGGTTCGACGACGCCGGTGAGCTGGTCGGGGCGGGGCTGGTGCTCTACCGGCAGCTGCCGAAGGTGAAGCGTTATCTGGCGTACCTGCCGGAGGGGCCGGTCATCGACTGGTTCGCGCCGAACCTGGAGGAGTGGCTCCGGCCGATGCTGGCGCACCTGAAGGCCCAGGGCGCGTTC